>JAGVGK010000031.1 GCA_020057185.1 Minisyncoccota bacterium
CGTCACGCGCTCGGTGACACCGAGCGCTCGCGCCACAGCCTGCGTGAAAGTGGTTTTCCCGGCGCCGAGATCACCCTGCAAAGCAACCAGTGTTGCTTGTTTTGTTTGTTTTCTGTCAGCTAATTCCGCAAGAATTTTAGCAGCCAAATCAGCTGTTTCCGTCAAATTGTGACTAATAATTTGCATTGACCAATCTTAGCATATTGTGATAGGTATATAAGAGGTTGGAACAAAGTTTGGTCTTTTAATGAAAGGAAACTCCCAATGGGAAGACCTGCGGTCAAAAAGGAACTCCCGACGTGGAAAAAAATGGGAGGCGATTTTAGCCAGTTTGTGGAAATTCAGGTTGGCAAAAATATCGTCAAGGTAAGAAGTAACACATATGGTCGCCCGGGTCGCTCTTTACTTCTACGGCGTGAGATATGGGAACAATTCAAGACAGTAATACTTGAAAACTTCGTAGTGAGCAATCCTGTATGAACAAGTAGCCCCCGTCGACGATAACATTATCGTCGACGGGATTTTTTATCCGCAAAAATCTTTAGCGAACGGAGTTATCACCACGTCAATCTAGGCGATCAAGAGTGGTTGTGCTAGGAATAGGGATGATGTCAGTTATTTTTAATGAAGACAAGCAAAGTAGACGACTCGAAGAACTCCGCAGTCAGGAGGCCGAAGAGCTCACGGCGCTTCTCGCCCCTCGTCATCACCTACCTTATGTTGATCTCTCTAAATTTCCCATCAATACCGACGCCTTGCGTTTAATTCCGGAGCCCGAAGCGCGAATGGGAGCGATTGCCGGCTTCCGCGTCAACGGCAAAACGCTTGATGTCATTATTCACTCGCCAGAAAGTCCCGCCACGCAAAAGATATTAGCCGAACTTAAAGATAAAGGTTTCGCCGTCACCCCCTATTTGGGTTCCGTTGCCAGTCTCGAGCGCGCCTTTTCCCGTTACAGTGAAATTTCTCGATCCACCCGCGCCACCGCCGGGGTAATTGATATCTCGAGCGAAGAAATTGAAGCTTTTCTTAAAGAAGTTGTCGATCTAGAGGAGGTGAAACGACGATTTGCGAAAGAGAGCGAGGTGGCGCTAGCGGAAGGGAGCATCACTGATATTTTAGAAATTATTTTAGCCGGCGGGATTCTTGTCCAAGCGTCAGATATTCATCTCGAGCCAGAAGCCGACGCGGTACGACTGCGTTACCGACTCGACGGTGTGCTTCATGATATTACTTTTTTCAATTCCAAACTTTATCGGCAAATTCTCTCGCGAGTAAAATTAATTTCCGGTCTCAAACTCAATGTGCTAAAGACCGCTCAAGATGGGCGCTTCAGTATCAAACTTTCAAAACAAGAAATCGAGGTGCGCACTTCGGTCTTGCCCGGTGCCTACGGCGAATCAATTGTCTTAAGAATCTTAAACCCGGAATCAATTCTGGTTGAACTGGAAGCGTTGGGCGTTGAGCCAACCCTCTACCAAATACTCCAACAAGAAATCGCTAAACCGAATGGGCTGATCTTACTCACTGGACCAACCGGCTCGGGCAAGACGACAACTCTCTACGCCATCTTGCGTCAAATTAATTCCACGGAAACAAAAATTATTACGATCGAAGACCCAATCGAATATCATCTCGAGGGTATTAATCAAACTCAAGTGAATGTTGGGGAAGATTACACCTTCCTCACCGGCTTGCGATCCGCCCTTCGGCAAGATCCGGATGTCATCATGGTTGGTGAAATTCGTGACACGGAAACCGCTAAAATTGCTATCAACGCTTCGCTCACCGGCCATCTCGTCCTCTCCACCTTACACACCAATAATGCCGCGGGCACGATCCCGCGGCTAATCGACCTCGAAGCCAATCCGAAGGTGTTGGATGCGGCGCTCAATATCGCCATGGCTCAACGGCTCGTCCGCAAACTCTGTCCCGTTTGCAAAAAACCGGTAGTCATCACTCCAACCGACACCCAACTCCTTAATCAAGTTTTGGCCGGGATTAAGAAAAAGCGCGCTGGCTTCACGGCCCCCCCGCTCGCCCTGTGGGAAGCGGTCGGCTGTCACGAGTGTCACGGCACCGGTTATCGTGGGCGAATTGGCGTCTTCGAAGCCATTCTCTTGGACAAAAATGTCGCCGAACTCTTGATCAAGAACCCCAACGAACGAGAGATCAAGCGCGTGGCGCTCCAACAAGGGATTCTCGATCTGCGAGAAGACGGCGTGACCAAGGCCATGGCGGGGATCACTTCACTCGGTGAACTTAACCGCGTGATTGATATGGGGGAAGAGTTTCTTTGACATTCGAGCTTATAAACCTCTCAGCAATCCTTGAGACATGACATCTCAAGTTAGGTAACCGTTAGAGGATGGTCCCAGAGTTTCGCCCGAAAGCGAAGTCCAGAGCGTCCTTGAACTGAAACCCGTTTAAACCAGTGAAAGTCTAGTTGCTGAGAGGTTTATGACCTCGAATTACGGTCACGGTACGATGTTAGCATAAAAACATATCCATGTCAATAGACCTAGAGAAAACCCCTAAAACCGACTGGTTGCTTGATAGTGCCCTCCGCCCCAACGTTTGGGACGAATATGTCGGCCAAACGAGCATAAAAGAGAACTTGAAGATATTACTACAAGCTGCTAGGGAACGGCAACACCCCCCCGAGCACCTCCTTTTCTATGGTCCACCCGGCCTGGGCAAGACCACCCTCGCCCATTTGATTGCTAAAGAGATAAACGCTCAACTCAAAGTGACTTCCGGACCAGCGATTGAAAAGGTTGGCGACCTCGCCTCGATTCTCACCAACCTCTCGCCGAGCGATATTCTTTTTATTGACGAGGTCCATAGATTAAATAAGTTAATTGAAGAAGTTCTCTACCCGGCCATGGAATCCGGCACGCTCAATATCGTCATCGGCAAAGGCCCGGGCGCGCGCGTCATCCAACTTGATCTTCCTCCCTTCACTCTGATCGCGGCGACCACGCGCATTGCCCTGCTCTCTTCTCCTCTCCGCTCGCGCTTCTCGGGTGGGACCTTCCGACTTGATTTCTACACCACCGCCGAGATTGAAAAAATAATTAAACGCTCGGCGAAAATTCTGGAAGTGGCGCTTGACGGACAAGCCGCGGCGGCGATCGCGGAGCGGAGCCGCTTCACCCCCCGAATTGCCAATCAACTTCTGAAACGATGCCGCGATTTCGCCCAAGTCCACAAACAACCACTGGGGGTGGAAACCGTGGGGAAAACTTTGACCATGCTTGGGATTGACGAACTCGGTCTCTCGTCCGCCGACCGACGAATTCTCGAAATTCTCATCGAAAAGTTTGCCGGCGGACCGGTCGGTCTCGGCACCATCGCCGCGGCGGCGTCCGAGGAAGAAGCGACGATCGCCGATGTCCACGAGCCCTACTTACTCCAGCTCGGCTTCCTCGAACGCACCCCCCGCGGTCGCCTCGCCACCCGCAAGGCGTATGACCATCTCGGCAAAACCCTCCCCGCCGACCGACAAGATAAATTGCTTTAACACCACAGATATTTATAAATCTCTTTCTCGTCCAAATGGCATTTCCCGGCTAGAAACTTCAGAGGAAGTTGCTAACAAACAGCTTCTCGAAGAGTTAAGGTCGTTTCGCTGTCTCCTTCAATATCCAATTGCTTCTCCATTGAAACAATCTTATTAAACATTTCTTCCATCTGAAGATGTTTATTAGAGAGTGGAACATAAAAACCAATGAGCCTTCTTACTTCCTCTGGGATTTCGAAGTGAGTAAATATGGCATCATTTATCATTACGATTAACTCGGTGGCGTTGACGGCCTGCGTGTAACAATTGGATAACTTTCCATCCAGCGTAGACACCTTAGCCCAAAGACCATCATTCGTATTTTCCACATTGACGATTACCCGATTAGGTAAAACGGCTCGAAATTTGGCTATTTTTTGTTGAGAACCATTCATATAATCGAGTATACCTTAATAGAATATAAATTTCTAGGGGGAGCAAGTGTACAGCGAACTGTAACCTGCTTAACACTCAGTGTCTCAAAACCTTATAAATTACTTGCCCCAAGCTTGTCGGGAGGCAACGCCTCCCGCAATTAGCCACAAAAACAGCGAGGAGGGATGAACCTTCTCGCTGGTTGGGTCACAGATCAGGTGACAATTTACTCTGTCCCGATTTTGGGATCGTACTCGCCGTTTCTGACGGCGGTGATAAAATCCGTCCACTCTCCCCCCGTCATTTCCACCTTACGACGCTTGTTGTTGCTCGAACGCACCAGAACCCGATCGAGCTCGGGCTTGGCTACCTCAACGCAACCAATCCCCCTACAGTTCTTGGGCGCTTGCCATTTCAATCTTTTTTTCATTCCTGTTCCCTTTCTTTTTTCCCAAAAATGATCCATAACCCTACTGCTTTTAAGTATACACAAATCGGTTTTCTTGTCAATGATGAGATACCAAATCTTTTTGCTAAACTAAACCCACAAGCTAAGAAGCTAAAGAAGCTACAAGCTAATTAAAATGTCCGGGCATAATAAATGGTCACAGATCAAACATAAGAAAGGCGCCGAGGACGCGAAGCGGAGCCAGCGCTTCTCGATTTTGGCGCGAGCGATTACGATGGAAGCTAAGCGGGCGAACGGTGATCGAAATGCGGTCGGTTTGAAAACCGCGATTGATAAGGCGCGGGGCGAGAATTTACCGAATGAGAATATTGAGCGAGCCGTCAAAAACGCGCAGGGCGCGGACGCTTCGTCGCTGACGGAAGTGCTTTACGAGTGTTACGGCCCGGGTGGCGTCGCGATGATGATTGAAGGAATCACCGATAATAAGAATCGCACTTCGCAAGAAATTAAACATCTCTTGAGCGAACACGGCGCGACTCTCGCCACGCCCGGCGCCGTCACTTGGGCGTTCCGAAAAAATGATAATGGCTTGCCCGCCGGTGAGGCGGGGTGGCAAGCATTGACCCCAATTTCGATCAGCGCCCCCGACCGAGAAACTCTAACCACTCTAATTGATGCACTGGAAAATAATGATGCGGTGCAAACAGTAATCACCAACCATGATCACAATGGGTATTGACCCGGGCTATGAGCGTCTTGGTTTAGCGGTAATTGAAACTAGCGCGGGAAAAAAAGATGAACTCTTATACTCGGTTTGTTTAATCACCTCCAAAACGCTCCCTTTTTATGAGCGACTTAAGTCCCTCGCCGACGGAGTGGAAAAAGTATTGGCTAAATATCAACCCGACACGCTCGCCATTGAAGAATTATTTTTCAGCGGGAATCAAAAGACCGCCATGAAAGTGAGTGAGGTGCGCGGAATGATTATTTATCTTGCCGTCCGAGTGGGGATTAAAATTATCAATCTCACCCCCCTGCAGGTGAAAATGTCGATCACCGGCTTCGGACGCGCCAGTAAATCACAAGTTGAGACCATGATTGGGAAGTTAATTCAGATCCCCGCGGGCAAACATTATGACGACGAATATGACGCCATCGCTATTGCTCTTGCCGGCGCCGTCCACGCTCGTCATGAGCTTATCCACACCCACGCTAGACAGTAGTTGCAAAAATTATCGACGGGTGATAAAACAGAGTGGTTATAAAGGTCGCAATATTTTTAGATGATAAAAACTATCGTATGATAGACGACGAAGAAATCATAGACGAGCTTGGGGACGACGATGCCGTCATTGGTGATGAGGAGGAAGAGGAAGGATTGGGAGGAGACGGGTTGCCAAAGGTGCCCGGCGAAGGGCTAGAAGAAGAGGGTGATTTATTATAAATATTTCCCGATCATAAAGTGTGAACCACCCGCCCTGGCGGGTGGTTTTTGTGCTACGATTAAATAATGAAAAAAACTTTGTGGTTGATTGCCAAACTGATTGGGGTCGTCGGTCTTCTGAGTGCCGGGCTTTTAATCTTCTGGCTCTTTACCCTTAAAATTCCCGATCTCAAAGCTATCGACACTCGTTTGGTCGCGGAGTCAACTAAAATATATGATCGCACCGGTAAGATTCTTTTGTATAGCGTTCAGGGGGGCGTTCGGCGGAAAGTTGTCCCCTTTGGTGATATTTCTAAGCAAGTGAAAAATGCCTCGGTCGCGATTGAAGACGCTGAATTTTATAATCACCGCGGCATTAAACCAGAATCAATTCTCCGGGCTTTTTTCGCTAATCTCCAGAGTGGTTCCTACGGGCAGGGCGGTTCAACCATCACTCAACAGGTGGTAAAAAATTCTCTTCTCACCACCGATAAAACCATCGCGCGTAAGTTGAAAGAATGGATTATCGCCGTCCGGCTCGAGCAGGCAATGTCTAAGGATGAGATTCTTGGTTGGTATCTAAATGAAATACCCTATGGGGGAAATATTTATGGCGTGGAGGAGGCGTCCCAATCCTTCTTTGGCACGAGCGCGAAAGATCTCTCGTTGACCCAAGCGGCTTATCTGGCAGCGATTCCCAAAGCCCCAACTTTTTATTCTCCCTACGGTCTCAATCGGGCGAAACTTGATGAACGCAAGAATTTGGTGCTCGAACGAATGCGCGCGCTCGGCTTTATTTCCGAATCGGAATACACCACCGCTAAAGCCGAGATCGTCACCTTCCGCCTGACGAATGACAATAGTCTGCGCGCGCCCCACTTCGTGATGTTGGTCAGAAGTTATCTTGAAGAACGTTACGGCGCGGACACTATCAGAAATCGCGGGTTCAAAGTCATCACCACTCTAGATTGGAACTTGCAACAAAAAGCGGAAACCGCTGTGTCTCATTACGGCGCCAGTAATGAGAAAAATTTTAATGCTAAAAATACTGGGTTAGTAGCAATTGATCCTAACACGGGCCAAATTTTGGCAATGGTTGGTTCGCGTGATTACTTCAATACCACGAGAGATGGAAATTTTAATGTCACCCTTGGACAACGGCAACCCGGATCATCCTTCAAACCCTTCGTTTACGCCACGGCCTTCAATGAGGGGTACACACCAGAAACTATGTTGTTTGATTTACCAACGCAATTTGACACCAATTGCGCTAAAGACTCAACTAAATGCTATACCCCGGTCAACTATGATGGCAAATATCGTGGACCAATTTCACTTCGTTCGGCGCTGGCGCAATCAATCAATGTGCCCGCGGTCAAACTTCTTTATCTCGCTGGTATTACCGACTCAATCCGGACCGCGAAAAGTATGGGGATCGAGAGTTTGGGTAATGCCAAAGAATATGGTCTGCCCCTCGTGCTCGGGGGTGGCGCGGTTTCTCTCCTTGATCTAACTAGCGCTTATGGCGTCTTCGCCACCGAGGGTGTGCGGCATCCCACCGAAAAAATTCTCCGCGTGGAAGATACGAGTGGCACAGTGTTGGAATCTTTTACTGATCATCCACAAAAAATTTTACCAGAAAACACCGCCCGGTTAATTTCCGATATTCTCTCTGATGAAACCGCTCGCGCGCCGATGTTTGGCTCGGGATCCCCCCTCTACTTCCCTAATTACGAGGTGGCGGTCAAAACCGGCACCTCCGATGATCACCGCGACGCTTGGGTGGTTGGCTATACCCCCAATCTAGTCGCTGGCGCTTGGGTGGGAAATAACGATAATTCCCCGATGTCGAAAAAGGTGTCGGGTTTGATTATTACTCCTTTGTGGCACGAATTTTTTGCTTCCGCGGTAGTTAATCGGCCAGTAGAACAATTTACTCCCCCTGAACAAACTTCCCCCACCCTGCCACCAGTTTACCGCGGGCATTGGAATGGTGGGGTGAGTTATTATCTCGATAAAATTTCGGGTCTACGCGCCACCGACAACACTCCACCCGAACTGCGGGTGGAAAAAGTTCTTCAACAAACCCACTCCATTCTCTATTGGCTTAATCGACAATCAGATTCCCAATTCCAATTTTGGGAAGGGCCGATTCGACAATGGGCGACGGGGCATGGAATTATCGACGAAACCGAAGCGGTAATTCCCCAAGAATTTGATAACATCCATTTACCGGAACTGGCGCCACTCGTCGCTTTTTCGGAAACAACCAACGGGCAAAGCTATCGCCCAGATGATAAAATCAGTGTCACGCTCCGCGACCTCGGTTCCCGTTTCCCCCTCGCCCAAGCTGATTATTTCTTAAATGGCGGATTCCTCGGCTCAATCAAACAAGCCCCCTTCTCAATCAGTTTCAAACTTAGCGATTCTGAAACCATTCAAGCCACCAACGAACTCAAGGCGGTCATCTACGACAGCGTGAGAAATCAAACTACCCTCACTGCGAATTTAACCGCCATTGGTTCGCCAACTAATTCTTCGCCAGAATAAAAGTCGCCGACATCCGAATAATGGTGTAAACAAAGGCTATATTTGCCCTCCCCAAAACGCTTGACAAGTGGTAGCGTTTTATGCTAAGCTAGTGGCAGTCAATGGTCGTGGGGATGTGTTCCTCACTTTGTCAACTGGATAAACCTTGTTTTAAAGGAGCATGCAATGTCAAAGTTTCAAAAGTCCGGATTGGTTACCGCTCTGATTTGTCTCGTGCTGGTCATCGTGGCCGGAGAGATGCTTCAGGGGACACCGACACCGAGAGTTTGGAAGGGTGAGGAAGCCGTGGTGGTCGGTGGTCCAGGTTACGCGCGTGGCGCTTACCTAGTTTCAGTTGTTCCGATTGAACCAGGAAAGAAGCCTGCTCCACTACCGTGGTACATCAAAGCCGCTTGTTTCGAAGAGTGGAGCCTGAAAAAAGGAGACACGGTCCGTCTGTACACGAAAAAATCAGGGACAATCTGGGCGGAGCCGACAAAGGTCGAGACGAAGTTAAATAAAGCCGACATCACGAGTTGGTACGCATGGTCACGGATGGGCCTCAGTTCTCAGTATGTCGCCACGCACGATGTCGAACACATTGTACGTTAGCTATGTGGTGAAGGGAAACGAAACGCCGTAACCTCACGAGGTGCGGCGTTTTTCTTTTGCCCAACTTTTGCTCAACCAAAATCTAAAACCAATCTCTTACAATATCGACGATCGTCAGTTTATTAAGAGATGCGAAATTGTGACGATAGCAGAAATTGGGGATAATAATATCTTAACGGATTAGTTTCGGCGCTTGGCGATCAAAGCGGTCAGTGAGAAGGGCGAGGATTTTTTCGCGGTGGCGGAAGATGAGATTGCGAGCAGTGGGCGATGATTTGATGGTTAGGGTCGGGGGGCGCCAAACCAATTCGGTGGGAGCGAGATTCACCCCACTCACTTGATAAATTATCTCACGCACTTCATCAAGAAAATTAGTTTGAGCGTCTAAAAAATTTTTAATTTTTGTGAAGTGAGATGAAGAAAGTGATTCCATACCAACAAAACTAGCGATTGATCGGCATAATTAGATAAGTAAACGAGGCGTCCCCCACCCCTTGAACCACCACTGGTTTATTCGGCCCATTAAATTTAAGCTTGAGCGAGTCGGTGTTAATTGATTGGAAACAATCCAATAAATATTTTATATTCATCGCCAAGGTAATTGGCTCACCTTCAATCGTGGCGGTGAGGCGCGAGGTATTTTCACCCCGATCGTTGCTAGCAGTAAATTCAAGTTTTTTGTCCGCTGGTGAAACCATAATCGTCACTTGCCCGAAACGGTCAACAAAAATATTAAGCAATTTCAAGGCTTCTAATAAGTCGTTTTTAAGAACCACGACCTCGGTCGTTCTAGTGGTGGGGATAATTTGTCGATAATCCGGATAAACCCCATCCACCAACCGGGAAGTGAGATAAACTTCACCGGCTTGGAAAGAAATTTGGTGTTGATTATACTCAACTGCCACCTCGTTGGTGTTGGTTTCCAAAACTCTAATCAATTCGGGAATATTTTTAGTGGGGATAATTAGGTTGGTGGCAGTTAAATTTATTTTGACGGTCGGCGGAAAAACCTTTTCCGCTAAACGGAACGAGTCGGTCGCCACAATTGCCAATTCGCCACCGTGGTTGTATAAGCAAACACTAGCAATTTCTGGTTTTACCAGTGAAGTTGAGGCGCTATAAGCCACCGCGCGTAGCGCGGTAGAAAAATAGTCACCAGGGATAACAAAAGATTGTTTTCCCTCAACCACCCGAGGTAGAGATGGGAAATCGGCCGGCGGAAAACCTTTAATAATTGTGGTATGTTGGAGGGAAGAAACAACCAGATTCCCCGCCGTTACTTCTAGCGCGACCGTGCTCGCGGCGAGGCTGGATAAGAAATTAAATAGGACCGCGCCGGGAACCGCCGCGACCCCAGTCTTTAAAACCTTACAAGGTAAAACAATTTCAATTCCCAATTCCAAATTAGTCGCTCGAATCACTAAATTTCGCCCACTCGCGTCGAGTAACACTGAATTCAAAATTGGCAATGATAAATTCTTGCCGGTTATTTTTTCAGCTAAGCCGATCGCATCTCGAAGTTTTTCTTTAGCACATTCTAATTTCATATAATTATTATTTATCTAATTAAGTTTTATTATTAATACTAGCCGGCTGAATTATGGTGATAAGTTAATTAAGTGTTGATGGGGTTGGTTTTTATCAAATTTTTTGTTGGGGATATTTTGTTTAAAGATTTTATTTTTATCCCCATATGTTTTATTTTTATTTTTTATTAAATATTTATCCCCAACTAACACCCAGTTAATACAAGAGTGCGCGGATTTGATCAATTTCTCGACTCAAAAGATTATTGGTTTTTAGTTCATTTTTGATTTTCTCATAAGCGTGGATAACAGTGGTGTGGTCGCGCCCCCCAAGCTTCTGTCCAATATAAGGATAAGAGGTGTGAAGATCTTCTCGCAGGAGATACATAATCACCTGCCGGGGCTTAACCACCTCTTTTTTTCGAGTTTTCTCATATAGTGTTTGCTCTTCAATATTATAAAATTCAGCGACAATTATCGCGACATCTTTTATAGAAATCATTTTTTTAGGTTTAATATTATTTTTTATTAATTGTTTAACCTCAACCAATGTTGGTTCACGCTTCTTAAGATATGATTGACAGACAATTGAATTAAGTGCCCCCTCCAGCTCCCGGATATTATCCTGAATAACATTGGCAATGTAACCAAGAATCTCGTCGCTCACTGGGACATTTCCCAACCTAACTTTCGCTTGAAGAATTGCCAACCGCGACTCATAGTCTGGTTTATTAACATCAACAATCATCCCCCCCTCCAACCGCGACCGCAGTCGTTCTTCAATGCCACTGATATGTTTTGGGGGTTTGTCGGAGGAGAAAATAATTTGTTTGTTATTTTCATAAAAATTATTAAAAAGATGGAAAAGTTCTTCCTGGGTTTTTTCTTTTTCTGATAAGAATTGCACATCATCCATAATCAAAACATCATATTTACGGTATTTTTCCTTAAAAAGATTGGCACGATTATTTTGCACGGAATTAACATAATCAATCATAAAACGTTCCGAGGTGACATAGTAAACCTTTTTTCCGCCGAGATGTTTTAAATAATTACCAATCGCTTGAGTGAGATGGGTTTTTCCTAGACCAGTGCCCCCGTAGATATACAAAGGGTTGTAAAGAGAGCCAAGTTTCCGAGCAACGGCATGCGCCGCCGCATGGGCTAATTCATTGAAAGGGCCGACGATAAATGATTCAAAAAGATAACGAGGGTTTAAATTATCCTCTTTGTTAATATAAAGTTCCTGCATCGCTAATTGTTCAGTGTAAGCTGGTTTTTCAAACACCACTTCACGCTTTTCCTTCGCGGGGTCTTCGATTTTGCTGATTAAATATTCTACCCCTCGGATTTCCGGGTGGAGATCGCGGAGAGATTTGATAATGAATTTATGGTACTTGTTTACCAGCCATTCTTTCACGAAGGCATTAGGGACGCTTAGATAGACGATGCCCAATTCTTGCCTAGTGATATTAGTATTTTTAAACCAGGTGCCAAAATTAGCTTTTGAAACATTAAGTTCAATGTCAGCCAAAGCTTCCGCCCAAAGTGTTTTGTGATCAATAAGTAACATGTCGTACGAAACATTATAACTGGTTACTTCAACAACTCTAGTTCCGCGATTTTGTTTATAACTAGTGGATTAATGTGGATAACTGGTATATACTACGCTCATGTCGCAGACCTATCAACCCAAGAAGCGTAAGCGTCACAAAAAACACGGATTTTTAGTCCGCCAACGAACCACCAGTGGAAAACAGGTTGTTCAACGGCGCCGCCGGAAGGGGCGGGAGCGCCTGGCGGTTTAAAAGGACACTCATTGATATGTTGTCGCGACAACATCGAGTGACTCGCCGACAATTTCCGCTTGTCCTTAAGGCGAGTCGTTCATACCACTCCCCTTTTTTGTCCTTAAGGGCGGCTCGGAAGTCCAATAGTGATTTAAGGCCAACTCCATTTGCTTTTATTGTGTCTCACAAGGTGGCGGCGAAGGCGGTTGACCGTAATAAATTAAAACGGCGCGCTCGCGCCATTGTCCGAGAGCTTCTACCTAAGATAAAAGACAATTATGCCTGTCTCTTATTTTTCAAAAAGGAAGCAGTCGCCCTTACTTATCAAGAATTAAAAAAAACTATTCAAGACATTCTTATTCACGCCAATGTCATATCTTTTTAACCAATTATTTTTTAACCCTCTTTACAATCTCCTGATTTGGCTGAGTGCTGTTTTGCCGTGGCACAGTTTGGGCTTAGCCATTATTATCTTAACGATTATTGTTAAAATAATTCTTCTCCCTCTTTATCATAAAACCACCACTTCCCAAAAGAAAATTAAGGCCCTAGAGCCGAAACTCAAAGAGCTCAAAGAGAAACATGCCAATAATCGCGAGGAACAAGCGAAGCAAACGATGGCGCTTTATCGTGAACACGGCATTAACCCCTTGACCAGTTTCTGGTTGCTTCTAATTCAAATCCCTATTGTCTTAGCCTTATTTTGGGTCTTTCGAGATAGTTTTAATGTCCGCCCCGAAATTTTATATTCATTCATTACTCCGCCAGCATTAATTAATGCGACTTTGTTTGGGTTAGATTTAACCGCCAAAAACTATGTGCTCGCGATTTTAGTCGGGGCCAGTCAGTTTATCCAAATGCGTTTAGCTATTCCCCCCATTCCCCCATCAACTTCCCAAGAGAAATCTTTTAAAAATGATTTTGCCCGAAGCATGAACCTCCAAATGCGTTATATGATGCCGGCGTTTATTACCCTCGTTTCTTTCGGTTTCCCAGCCGCTCTAACCCTCTATTGGTTAACGAGCAACCTCTTCGCGATTGGTCACGAATTGTTTGTTAAACGCCAAGCGACCACAATGCCGCTGTCCAGCGGTCAATAAAGATTAAACGTTTTCCGGTTTCATCGAGAATCAGATTAATTGCGTCTAATTTATTATTGCCAGTTAAATTATTGGTAAATATAATTTTCGCTTCGCCAGTGCTGGTGTCTACTTGCCAGAAGCTGTCATTGAAAGTCACTTCTCCGCGCCACCAATCGTCGGGATATTGGGCGCCGAGTGAGGGGGAATTTGGGACGGCACAATAAAGAGTCACGGCATCGGACGCCCAAACACATTTTTCTGGTAAGGTGGCGATGGTTAGCGCGCGAGTCTCGCCGTCTCGCGGTGAATAAATTGACAGCGCGCTCAAGCCCTGACCATAGAGAACTTTGGTTCCAGTTTGGTTTACGAGCGCGGTAAAGCCAAATTTATCACCAAGAACGCGAGTCAAGGCGCCAGTCTCGGGATTAAGAAAATAGAGTGTGCCCGGGGTCTCGGCGCTCGCGCGCGGAGTGAGGGCGATGATAGTGGTGGATGGCCAACTGACGGTCCAAGATTTCAAACGAGAAGTGAAAACGGTGCGGGTTTTGCCAGTGAGAAGATCGGTGACGGTGCCACTTACTCCATCAACAGTGTTGGCGAGCGAGAAAAAACGATTGCGATTGGGTGAGACGGCAATCCCGCCTGCCACCACATTAGGCATTACCGCGCCGACCAAATCAGTTAGCTCGGTGGTGGTCGCCTTGAGATTATAAGCGCCACGGAAAGTGGTTGGCTGATCTTGATTGTCTAGAGATTGAGCTAATAAAATAAGTGTGTCGTCTTTTTTATTGCGAGCGATCCCCCACCAGGTATGGGCAACCCCGGGTAAAGAGTTGATAGTTAGTTGTTGATTATTCTGCCCATCGGTCATGGCGCGGAAAAGATTACCCGTGTTCTCTTCGAGATAAATAAGCGTGGCGGGCGTGGTGGAACTCACGCGGGGCAAGAGAACTGCACCAGTGACCGCGGTCGGCGCCAGTTTGGTTAAACCACTGATGTTGATTGGTGGAGGCAAAAGATTAATCGGGTTTGTTTCCACTGGTGAGAGTGGGACATCAGATGTTGGTGGCACTTCATTGACGACTGGTGGCGAAACTGGGAAACCAGAGAGCGGAGTCTCGATGGGGGCTGGTGGCGTGCTGTTTTTGCTGGGACGATTAACCCAAAAAAGAATACCACCGGCTAAGGCGAGAATTAGGACAATGAGGGAGATCGCGATTAAAAGTCGTTTGTTCATATTTATATTATAAATCTAATTTAAAATTAATTAAATCGGGATTGATGGTGTTCAAAATTAACCAAGCGGAGAGCGCGAGAATAAGCCCGACTAAAGCATTACTGATTCGTTCTTTGCCCGAGCTTTTAACTCCTGGCACTTCGCTAAGAATATATTGAAGACCGCCAACCACAATTAACAAAACCGCAATCCCGCCGGCGAGGGCGATCAGGGTTCCAAATAATAAACTAAGATAATGACCCAAACTTACTTCTTGTTCTTGTCCGTTGACAATATCGGGCTGGAGCAGACACACGCCATTGTTTTTAGGAACACAATCTGTTGCTTGGGCTGGCGTAACCCCCACTCCCCAAAAGCTAGTGAGAAGAGTGAAGATAGTGAGTGAAATAATTAAATAGCGCATAGTTAGAAATTAAATTCGGATAAGCCGAAACCGAGTGTGATCACGCGGTTAGCGGTTTGAAGAAGTTGGACTTCGCTTCGCGCGGTGACCGAGAGCTTAACTTCCCCTGACCCTTGACTTGGCGCGACGACGGTGAAAAAGCGCGGATCTTCTCTCTGCGCTGGCGCGCTTGTCCCATCCACTCGCCAATCGAAGGTGACCCGCCGAGTGGCGAGCTCGAGCGGCGAGAAGCCAAAAGCTTCCGCGAATAAAGTGGTCTCGGCGGTGCCGATAGGGATGAGGCCGGTTAAACTGCGCGCGCGAGTGGGATTAGTTAATTGGCGCGGGGCGAACAGAACAATTTTAGGTGGCGTCGTCGGAATAGTGACGCGAGACTCGGCCAAGCGCTCGCTTTGACCATTTAAGACCTCGACATTAACGATACTCGAGGCGCCATCCTGATCGGCGCGATATTCCAGAACATCCTTTCCTCGACCAGACGCGGATTGAATTGGGTTGCGATCTTTAACCCACCGAAAAATTAGTTGGCTGGAAACTAATCGCTGGCCATTTTGCGTCACATTAGGAATAGCGACCACGCGGACGAGATTACCAGCCGTGGGCAACGGCCGACCGGCATAGAAGACAGGCGCGGAAGTCTCCCCCTCCCACAAGAGGTCCACAGTATTCGTGGTGGCACCGTGAACTGTCATCGCAACCATCGCGCTAGTGAAAATTAAACTGAAGATAAGAATTAAAAAAGTTTTCATATTTTGTTTAAAGCGCGACTGGCGATCGGCGCGACATTACCTAAAGTTTTCGCGGCAATAATTTTCGCGACCATGGGCCAAATCACGGCCGTCCAACCCGGGACGCCGGCGGAGCCGGCGACGAGGGGCGCTATTAGTATACCAATTCTTTTGAAGTTTGCCTCGCCCTTGAGTGTTAACCAAACACTGAACGACATAAAAGCAAACAGATTCGGGATCCAATTGATAATGAAGCCTAGACCGAAAGTGATGACCGTAATGATCGTCGTGGTCAGATCAACCAACAGAGCCACCGCAATCATTCCACCCCCCGTGAGCCAATTCAGTCCGTCCTTTTTCTGATCGTCAGCCATAATTTATTGAACGGTTTCCCCCTCAACTCCCGCCACGAGGTCTTGCTTGGCTTTCTTGATCGAGAGAAGTTGCGACGGATCGGAGGTGATGATCTGATCTTCAGTATAGGAAGCAATGATTTTCAACGCCACATGTTTCAAGCCCGCGAAGAAAATACCTTCGCCGACGCCGGATTCGAGTAAGAGATATTTCTCTTCATCGGTCAGTTGAAAAGTTTTTTGAACCAAATCAATTGACGCCGGCGACTGTTTGAGCAGAAGTTGAATCGACGAGTTGGTGATAATGGCGAGCCCGTAGGGCGAGAGGAGGAAGTCACCGACATCTTGAGTGATGGTCGCCACGCCGAGATAATATTTCCGACCGCGTTTGACGAGCGAGAAGAGGAAGGAGCCGGTGTCTTTCGACTTCATCATCCACCACGCCTCGTCAATCACCAAGAGTCGTTTCTTGAGCGTCCGCCGAATCGCGTTCCAGATATTGTGCATCACGATATACATTGCCACCGGCTTGAGTTCGTCTTCCATATCGCGCACCGAGAAAACGACGAACTTTTTATTGATATCCACATTGGTCGGCCGATTGATGAAACCTGCCCACGACCCTTGAGTATATTTGAGCAGGCGTTGCGCCAGCGCCCCGCCCCCTTCCATCCCCGTCAGTACCAACTCGAGGTCGGAGAGCAAGGGCGCCGACTTACCAGTGAAATCTGAATCCGGCGTAATATCTTTAAGCGCGTAAGTTTCGGTGATAGCACTGTCAATGATCGCGTCTTCATCGGGCGTTAGCCCGCCCAACATTAAGCGGAAGAGCCCGACGAGATTAATGATATTGGAACGGAGAACATCGGCCGGTGATTCGTCTTCGCGCGGATAGGGTAGATCAAAAGGGTTGATGTGGTGCTCGGAAGTGAGGGAGATGTTGAAGTAGCGCCCGCCGACCGCTTCGGCCAAGTATTCATATTCGCGCTCCGGATCAACGACGATAACATCGGTGCCAAACATTAGGGTGCGCAAAATCTCGAGCTTAGTGGCGTAAGATTTGCCGGCGCCGGACTTGGCGAAGATGACGGAATTGTAGTTCTCGAGCGAGAAACGGTCGAAGAGCACCAGCGACGAATTGTGGCGGTTGACCCCATAAAGGATTCCTTTGTTGGAAGTGAGATCGAAAGAGACAAAGGGAAAGAGTGACGAGAGCGGTGAAGAATTCAATTTATAATTCACTTGCAGTCGATCGAGTGCGACGGGTAAGACGGTTTCGAAACCTTCCGCTTGTTGGAAGAGCGCCGGCTTCAAGTGCACCAGTTTGGCATCCAGAATTCCTTTCACTTCGGACTCGGTTTTGTTTAATTCTTCCTCGTTGTCACCGTAGATGGTGATGTAGAGACCGACATCAAAAATCTTTTCCTGCGCCTGCTGGAGCGCGTCGCGCAGATTCTCGATATCTTGATAAGCGATGTCAAGAATCGGATCACGGACGAGCCCCTTATCTTCCTTAATACTGATTTGGCTTTGCACCTCCGCCACCTTTTTCTCCAACTGGCGCAAGGCAATCGCGGTGTCAATCGGGTGAATGAGAATGGAGACATCAAAAATTTTGTCGAGATTAATAATTGGAGAGAACCAGTCGCCGGTGAGAAAGCGCGGGTAAGACATCACGAAGAGCGTCCGCGCCACTTTCTCACCGAGGTTGATGAGGCGCGGGGTGACGCGCAAGGCGGCGGGGGCAATAATATCGCGCAGTTCAAGGACGCCCGTCTTGTAGATATCGCTCGGCAGAATCGGGGCGATCGCGGTCGAGGGATTGGTTGATGAAGGTTTGAAAAAAGACATAATGATAATTAACCTAAGGTGGGCGCCGTGGTCTCGCCCGGGTTGAAAATTTTGAAGAAGAGTTCGACCAGCTCTTGCGTGCCCAGCTCGACCACTCGCACCCCGACGCGCGCTAGACCTTGCTCAACGACCCCGGCCCGTTGCTCGAGCTGGGTGCGTTGCTCGTCGAAGTTGTCTGTTGAACCACTGGTCGACTCGTCGCGCCCGCCTTGCCATCGGGCAGGCTTAGCGCGACCCGGGAATAACCGACGCCAGAAGCCCGTTCGCTGGGAGAAAATCGGTGGGTCGTAAGGCACGACGACGAAAAAAGTTTTCGCCATAATGTTGGTGCTCTCGGTGAACTTCTTAATGAATTCAATATATTCGCGAGTTTGGATTTTAAGCAGATCATTCAACTGATCCTTCTCGAGGGCTTCGAGCGTTTCCAGATACGGGCGAATGTCGAGCTTGCGCGATTCGACGAAAATCTGGATATGGAAGTCGAGCGAGTTCAAGAAGTTCTGATATTGCAGAAGCATCGCCGTCTGCTCGTCTTCCGATTTCAAGGCGAAGTTGACGGACGAGGCAATGAGCACGAGACGCAGTCCCCCGCCTTTCAAGATGGCGACACCGTCGCGGATCTCTTTAATCGGGACGAAGTCCTGCGCCGCTCGCGCTTTCGCCTTATTCTCATTTTGATTTATGTTTTGCATTTTGTTTTAATCTTTTCGCTGTTGTTTTACACTTTGCGTTTTTAGTTTTGCGTTACTTTAAGTTCTCCTTCACATCCAGCGACCAGGCGAGATCGTGCAGTTTGCTCGGGGAAAGTTTGGGAATCTCCACGGCTCGTTCGGTCCCCAGAATGATCGGGGTGGCGGTGGCCGTCGAGTCTTGCCGTTTCCAGAGATAGAGTTTGGCGCTCAAGAGATAGCGGAAGCTCGCTTCGAGGACGAAAATGAACGAACGATTGTTAACTTTGTAAAAAGCAAGGGCCAGCGCCAATAAAGCGACGGGAATCATTAGCCACATTCCTAACCAGAAGGGCAAGAGAGTGTAGATGATGAAGACGGCCCCCGCCCCGCCCGCCAAGTAGATGAACTGTTTGAAGGTCAGCGGTCCGAAAATCTTGTCTTCGACTTCGATAAATTGTGGCACCTGGAAATTCATAAAATAGCTTGCTGATTAGCTTGTAGCTTGTAGCTGATTAGCTTTTTAGCTTTAGAATCAGGAAGAGGAAGTAATTGTAATTTACCGACCATAACATTTAGCATCCTCATAATCTCATCCAACAACCTCTCCGTATTAGTATAATCGGTTTTCTCTCCAAAGGATAATTTTCCCGCTATTAATAATTGTGTTTCCAATTCGGATCCCGAGCCGTAAGCAATTCTAAGAAATTGTAAATAATCTTTTCGGGTGCCTCGTCGTCGGCCTTCAGCAATGTTCGATGGAATGGAAACAGCCGATCGCCGCATTTGAGAAGTAAGGCCGTAAGTTTCCGATGAGGGGAATTTTTTAGTCAGTCCATAAACACTCATAACTAATTCGATAGATTTTTTCCAAACCGTCAGATCTTTGTATGAATGTATTTCCATTTTCCTAATTTCCTAAAAAGCTACAAGCTAATAAGCTAACCAGCTATTTCCCCGGTTTTTCCAAATACGGATCCAAATCCACCTCCTCTCTCGGTATCCGAAACAGTTTCCCCATCTTCTGCTCGAAGACGCTCTCTTCCGGCGTCTTGGCTGGATTCTCGATCCCGTCAATCACTTCCTCACGGTTGGGCAGATTCACTGTCGCCGGTTGATCGGCCATCGCTGGTCTTGGGTCAGGAATCGTCTCCACCCCGTTAGAGACAGAGGGTCGCTGCGAGCCCTCGCGGTCTCTAACGGGGTCCACGCCGTAATTATCTGGTCCATCTTGATGCAACTCCTGCAACGACTCGCGAATCTTGAGAAAAATTTGTTCGTTCACCTCGCGCGCTATCCCCTCCGCCACTGCCCGATCAAGACCAATCCGCGCGATGATATTAGTCACAAAATTTTCCGGTCGCGAAAAACCAATGATAACCATGGCCACTTGGTCAGCCAGTATCCCGATTTGGTCAATATGCAAGACATATTTTTGACCGATTTGACCGATTGCCCCGGCTGGGTCTAATAAATCAACTGCCTCCTTAATGTCTTGAGGTAATCGTTTGTATTGCTCAACTATTTGTTCGTAAGTGTAAGTCATAGTTTATTCTTCTTTTTCTGGTTTCTTTTCTTTACCTTCTCCTTCATCCCCACCTTCTTTTTTCGTTGCACTCTCGACCTTACCCAATCTTTCTTCCAGATCATCCTTATCTCTTTGCCTCTCTTCTTCAAGAACTAGACGAGCCAAACGGCTTTCTTCATTCGATGAGAGGCTCTCCTCTTTCCCTTTTTTCTTCAGGTCTTCAATTTCTTTACTTCGCGTGTCGCCCTTTCCTTGTTTTGTCCGTTCCTTGTCCATTTTTTCTCTTTCTGATTCTGGTAGCGTTTTTTCTATTTCCCGTAGATCGGCCAACTGTTTATCATATTTTTTCCCAATTTCAACTCGGCGTTGCTCTAAATTGATCGGTTTACCTCCAGATAGAGCTTGTTCTACTTCTCGTTTCAACTCCCTTTCTTTTAGTTTCGGAATCTCTCGCTCAAATTTCACTCGATCCTTAACCGATAGTTTTTCATACGCGGCTTGCTGAATTAATTTGTCGCCACCAAGGAGTGGGATATTGCGAATTACGGGGAGATTACCGATAAGTGGGACACCTTTGCCCAAACTAGCGATATATTTTGTCTGCAATTCTGGGAATTTTTTAAGAGTCTCAACAGTTTTAGCTTTCTCTTTAATTGTTTTTTCAAAACCTTTTTTACTTCCAAAACCAGCCCTAGCTCCATAGTCAGCGATTTTCTTAAGTGTGCCACCAATTCGTGGCGACCCAGCCATCATTTTACCCATTCTTTCAGATGTGCCCGCTCGATACGCCAATCTGCCAACAGTGTTTCTACCGAGAAATCCACCGGCGAGATTGCCAGCAGACCTGACAAATTTTTCTGCACCCTTCGCCCCCGCTGCGCCGAGGGCTTTGGCGACGATGATCGCGCCCAAGAGGAGTCCCATAATCAGGAGGAAGAAAATCACTGAACCGTCGTCAGTTTTTCCTGCCCCACCAATTTCTTGGGTAATTTTAGTCACCGCATAAATCATAATCAGAAAAGCGGGCGCAAAGGTCGCGTCATCCATAAGGGCTTTGAACCACTTTCCGGCATAACTCGCGGTTTTGGGTAAAATTAGGAAAAAGAAAGCGAAGGGTGAAAGAATAATTAGAAATAGGAGACGAAGAGTGCGGATGATAAAAAGAACGGCGCCGGTGAAGAGGACAAAAGCGGCAACCAACGCGAGAGCGACTGCGCCGAAAGTGCCAACAAGAACTTGTCGCCAAGTAAGAACCCCCCCCGCCATTACTGATTTAATTGAGAGGTCAGTTTCTTCTCCAATGCTTTTAGCAGTTAACCAGTTGGTGCTAAAAACTTTAATGTTTTTGAACAGAGCGGTGGTGACATCTGGGGCGCCGGTGAAGGTCACTCCGGCCGATGTTCTGGATGATGTTGTGCCTTGCGCCGCGCTGGTATAGAACTGATTAGCTGTCACATTAGAGATATCAATTACTACCCGCGTGAAAAACATACTGAAGTTGACGAGCAGAGCGACAATAATCAGTTTAGGCACGAGCTTCTTCCAATCATTAGCCCCGACACCGAGAATCGTGCTGATGGCGATGTAGAGGAGGACGAAAATGAAACCCATATTGACGAGATCGCGGATCACACTCCAAGCAACTTTGACGGAGGGCATATTGGCGTAGCTACTAAAAGTGCGGACCGAGATATTAATTGATTGGTTAAAAAGTTCATTCGCGAACCAAGTAATGCGCGTGAAAAAGAAAACCAGGATTGCTCCAGCCCAACTGAAAGCTGCGGTTAAGCAGTTTCCCACATTGAAAAATCCACCAGTAACACCAGCCCAACATTCTCCTCTATCTTCTGCCGCTTTTGCCGCCGCCGCCCTCGCCTTTTCCGCCTCATCTTTTGTTTGCTCCAGTGATACAAGTTTTCCTTCCGCTTCATCCAATTGATTTTGAACATCTGTTAGATTTTGATTAGTTACATTATCTGGAGAAGGCAAATCCAAATCCTGCTTCTTCATCATAAGTTCCAATTTGTCCGCAAGCAATTTAGTTTTTGGTTCCAGGTAAAATTCTGGGTTTCTCTCCTGGCTAGTCAAAATGCCATTGTTTATTATTCCTAGATCATGATCAATCAAACCGATGTTATCGTTTATTTGTTGTATCGTATCGTTCGGACTATAAGCATATTCATGATTGTAGTTATATGGATCGCTGGCTCCTGTCTTGTTTGTCCATCCCACTCCCGCGAAGACAACGAGGGTGAGAAGCAGGACGGGGAAGATTTTTTTAAGGTTGGGTTTCATTATCAAAATTAAATATCAATTTGTTTCCAACCGGTTGAGGGGCAGGGCCCGGGCCCGGGGCAAGGGTCTTTGCCTTGGAATATACTCTTTAGCGCCTCGGAGAAACTATCCACCACTTCACTAAGATCGCTCAAATTCTTAAGTCGCTCGGCGCTCAAAGATACCTCGCCTTGGATAAAATCTGAACCGGGACCATTCGAGGTTTCGGCTTGGTGAAGCGGGCTGGCATTTATTTCTTCGCCGTAAGCGCCGATCGTCGAACCCGGCGTGAGGATTTGCCACTTGGCGCAATAGCCGTCGGCGGTTTGGGCGATGCACTCACGCGTGCCGGCATAACCCTGACCGGCAATATATTCATCCCGCGCCGCACTCTCTTCTTCAGCTACTCGTTGACCAATTAACGCGTCAACTTTCAATTTGCGGGTGTAGATATTATTTCGGCCCAACTCGGTGAAAGTGTCCCAAAATTCAGCGTTGGAAAGTTTCTCTGGTTCATTACGAAATTTGGTCATTATTTCTGGGTCGATTGTGTCTTTAAGTTCATCAATACTTCCTTCGGTCGCTAACGATTTGTTGATTGTTTTTAAGTCGGAATAATTTGGATCGTCTTTCGCCAACTCGGTGAGCTGTTCCAAGACAACCGCCTTAGCTTCCTTCCCCGCTTCGTTAATGTGCTCCGGCAGATTTCCGATAATTAAGGGATCTTTATTATTGGGCGCTTCGCCACTATCCACATTATTCATCCCGTCGCTAATTTCCCGTCCCTCGTTTAAAAATTTGTTGTAGTCTAGCATTGTTTGGAAAATAGACGCCGAGTTGGCTTTACGGGCGTTGGGGGTCCAGATAAACATTTCTTCTTCGGCCATCAATTGGATTCTCCGCATCACTTTCAGATTGGTGCAGGATTGAATTTGTAGGTTGAGCAATTTCTGGGTTAGCTCCGTGGTCTGCTTTTCGGTGCTCAAGATTTTCCCGGAAGTCCGCCCGACCCCTTGGGTGGCCGTTAAAATACCAATGGCGGTGCCACGCACGCCTATATCCATCACGGGTAAACCACCGGCGACATTGGCGGCGGTGGTGCCAAACATTGCTTCGTTGAGAAGTTGCTCCACGAGTTGGGCCAAGATCGGACCGACATAGGGTATCCCTTCAAATAACGCCCCGATCGAGGCCGTAAACATTTTGCCGGTGCCGGTGTATAAATTGCCGGCGATACTGGAGGCAAAGCCCGGTTTTCCATCGGCGCCGATCGGCATTTGTTTACCCATGGCATCGTTAGTTACCTGTTCAGTGGCGTTTTGGACGCCTTCGGCGGAGTCGCTGGCAATGCCGTCAACGGCGCTCCAAGTTGGTGGCAAAGCGCCGGCGAGTGACCCGTCATCATTGGAGCCGATTTCGGCGAGATAATCAGAATAACGGATTTCACCGGGCCCCGTTGGGCGGCCAAGATCATCATGAACTACCGTCCAACCAAGACTCTGCATCGCTTCATAATCGTCCCGATAAATAGCATTGGGGGCCAGCGATTCTTCGATATTAAGGTCCCGATCAACAATAATCAACGGCGGGGGTTGGAAAATGAGATCCTGAAGGCCGAACCCGACCGTGGTAATGCCATCGCCGATAAAATTTCCAAAACCGGTGGCGTTCGCGGTAATCCCGGCGGCAAAGGGGTAAAAGGCCTCGCCGAGAGTGCTATCAATAGACGCCGCCATTTCTATTCCCACCCGATCAATCATCGCGGTGACTGGCACGGTGATTTGGGCAATGGCGGTGTTGAGTTGCAAATCAAAGGCCTTGACGATTGGATCGAGAAAGGCGTCATCGATGTTATTGACCGCCCCGACCACGGCATTAACCGGGTCAATGAAAGCGTCCATTACTTTGTCAATTGATTGTTCCAATGACCGGTTGATTGGCCCGGAAATCGCACCCCCAATAGCATCGGCTAATTTCTCGATATTGTTCGGCTGGGTCATCTCTGTAATTAACTGTGTCGTCAGCCCGTCAATCATATCTTTTACTAGTTGTTCTTTGTTTAGTCCCTTCAGCCAGTCAAGAAATTCTGCAATGCCCTCTATCTGGGCGATAAGATTTTTAATTAAAAGTTCGGCTTGCTTTATCTCTGGAAATGCTTGCATAATGTCACCAGTCAAGAAGACAGTAACCCCTCTTGTCACGGCGCACAATGGGGTCGTCCAACATTCCGCTGCTTGGGTTTTCAGTTGTTCCAGTCCGGCTTGAGTGCCCTGAATTGTGTCTCGAAGAGTTTCCACCTGCTCTTTTACCATATCCGGGATCTGCTTGAGCATGGCGTCAATCTGAACGCCGTAATATTCTTCAATCGTAGTTTTACCAACTTGGTTGAAATTTAGGCGCAGATTGTTTTTGAGTGAACTGCGCAGACCCCGTTCAGATGCTCGAATCGCGCTTCGATTAATAAAATCTTTGTTTAGGACTTTCGGCCAGGTTTCGCGAACCGAGGCCTCAATTAAGCCCTCGAATCGCCCTTGAGTTCGCCAGACCTCCTCGGTCACGCCCCGAGACTTGGCCTCGGCCCAATCATCCGCCAATTTCTGGGCCAAAGTTTTGGGCAATTCTTCTCTTAGCCCATCTTTAATTCCCTCTTGGATTTCTATTTGCAGTTCTTTTTCTATCTCTTGTGAAGTGCTTTCCAGAATCGCCGGGTCGGTGTAATCAACCGAGGCGGGTAAAGCTTCCATTCCGATTTTTTCATTAATGGCGTCTTTGAATGGTTTGGTCACGGCACCGGCCGCTAATTGTCCGAGGGTTGGGGTCTTTTTCCCATTGGCTTCAGCTTCACAGCGTATCTGGTCTGCTTCTCTCCACTTGGCCAATTGATCTTTTGAAGCGCTACCACCCGGCGGGATTGGTGGGTTGAAGTTGTCAGCGGGATTAATAGCTGTTGAGTTTGGTGGTGTCGGGGGGAAGGAATCGTTGGGGTTAAAAGGAATATTGACAGTTGGTTTTGGGTCGGGGGTCGGCGCGACGACTGGGTAAGGGACGGAGGGGGGAATTCCCACCACCGCCGATGAAATTGATGGCAGAAGCAACGCCGTGATGGTGAGGACGGCGATCAATTGGTGGGCAAAAATGAATTTAGTTTGTTTCATAAATCAAAAGCGATAATTACTTCTTTGTTTTCCAGACCTAAATTATGACCAGAGAAGAACAGGTTAATATTTCCGATTGTGGCCAGCATTTGGCGCAGTCGACTTGTTTGGAGTTGGGCGGCGCTTAGAGCGACCATCGGCTCCTCGTTGATTTTGGTCATTAGCCAGGCATTCTCGGCTAACCGCGTTAGATTGTTGATGAGATTGAGATGAATCTGACCGGCGGTTTTGGGGACAGTGAGAGCTAATAATTTATTGATTGACAGATTATATCGATTGGCTGATTTTACTATTTCTTGTTGCTTTTCTTGGCTCGCGTCACTCCCATTCGCCATGGCGGAAATTAGGGTTAACTCATCGCCGAGGCCGGGTTCGCGATAAGCCGACATAATTTGCGTCAGTTTTTGGCCGTATTCAATAATCACCGGTTCACTTGTTTGATCCGTTAATTTCAAATCTGATAATTGATAGGTTTTGCTCGAAACCATCGGCAAAGTTTCCATTCCCAAAAGGGGGTGCCGTTTTTCTTTTAACGCTTCGAGAACTAGAGACACGGCTTGTTCGTTTTCATCAAATTTTTCTTCCCAGTCATTTACTTTATTGCTATTTTTGTCTGTCGTTGGACGAATAATCGGTTGGTCCAGGTTGTTCCCCTTTATTTCCTTCACCGCCACCTTTTGTTCAGTGCTGGGTATTTTGGGCGCGCCTAAATACCATAAATACGACAAACCACTAACTGCCAAAAGCAGAATAACAAAAATTATTACCCCTAATTTCTTCATTGGCTTTATTATACTAGTTTTTCCTTTGGCGGTATATGGTATTTGGTGGGAAGTGGATAACGCCTTGTCTTGTTGGGGGGGGAAAGGAGTAGGTTAGAAGATGGAATTGGTTTTTGGGATTTAAGGACAGTCCTTGGCGTGTAGCCAAAGACCGTCCTCGGGAAAAGAAAGAGAGGGAAATTGTGACTAGACCACAGGTGAGGGAAAAACTGATTGAGATTGTGTGGAAAGAGTTGTCAGTGGAAGATGGGGTGAAAATCACTGATGCGACGAGCTTCGCTAATGATCTTCATGCTGATTCTCTGGATAGTGTCGAATTGGTGATGAAGATCGAAGAGGAGTTTGGCATCACAATCCCCGAAGAGGAAGTCGCGAAGCTTAAAACCATCAGCATGACTATCGATTATGTGTTCAACGCCCTCGTGAAAAAGCGTGGCTGAAACCAAGATCGATCGCGCTCTTGCTCACCCTGTCCCCCACTCCAAGTGGCGGGACATTTTTTATTCCAACAAATTTTCCAAAACCTAAAAAACTGGGAGGAATTTCCTCCCAGTCCTCCCAGTTTTTTACTCAGAATTAGGTGATTGGCTATATTCCATCCAATCATCTAAAAAATTTTTAAAATTAATCTCGCTATTGAAATAATCGGGGAAGGCGTCAGGATTTAGAATAACTTTTTCTTGGCGTTCGCGGCCAAGATAATCTTGATAACTGGAGTAGGGGTAATTGTTCAGAAAAGATTTGGCTTTCTCGATATTTTTTATTATTTTGGTTGGCCAACCATCGGGGTTAGAAATCTTGACGGGGTTGAGATGAACATAGGAGTAGAGATAATTTAAATAAGGGTCATTGTCCACTTGGGTTGCTTTAAATGGGCCTTCAAATAACTTACCGCTCCGTCCGTGTTTTAAATTAAAATAAGAAGAATAACTAGTTAAAAACTTTCGCGTAAAAGTGGTAATGCCACCCTCTCGTTTCTCTCTGATTAATAAATGGAAATGATTAGGCATCAAACAGTAGGCTCCAATATCAACCAAGGTTTTTCCCCGATCTTGTTCCCAAACTTGCTTAGACCATCGGGGAAAATCACTTAAATGGATTGACTTGGAACCGTTGGCGGCGTAAAGCGAGCAAATGAATCTCTGATAATCATTATTGGTCAAGAAAATTTTACGCTTGTCATTTCCTCGATTGTATAAGTGGTAAAACTCCCCCACACTAAAAACTACTTTTCTTTCTGACATACGCTAAGTCTACCATGAATAGTTTCTGGGAGGAATTTCCTCCCAACCTCTATCTCAAAACCGCTTGGGTGCCAATCGTAATGTGGTGCGTGGTGATGAAACCGGCGTTGACTTCGAGGACATAGCGCGCGGGCGCGCGCGGTTGATAAGTGGTGGGGAAGTTTTGAGGTAAGGCATTGATGGTGATGTCAACGACACGCCAATTATTGTCGAGCCAAATAATATCAATCGGAAAGTTCATTTCTTCCATCCAAAAACCGTAATAGTCGGCACGGTTGAAAATAAAAAGCAGGCCGGTATTCTCGGCGAGTGATGCGCGCCCAGAGAGACCGCGGGTACGCGTGGCTTCCGTGTCAGCAATTTCCACTGCGATTTTTGTGTCACCAATCGTGAGGGTTGGGTTTTGAGTCGCCAGTGGCGCTTCACGCGAACCAAGTAAAATAATTAAAACAACCAGCGCGCTAGCGAAAATAATTTTCTTTTTCATCCATCCAAGTATAAATCCTCCCCATTTTTTCTGGGATTGACTTTTTAATCAAGTTGTGCATACAATACAAGCAGTTCTTCGAAATGTTGGGAAACGATGGTTGCTATTATAGAAAGGTGAGTGTTATGAAAAGGATAAATGACCCCATTGTTCATGTTGATCTTTTGCTTCCCCCGTATGGTTGGCAGAAAAAAGTCAGGTATCCTGAATTGGAAATGACAGGACCTGACCAATTTGATGTCAGGCAACTTGAACGATGGATCCATCCTAACGGGCAGGAAGACCCGGATACCTTCGGGAGCACCATTCTCGAGTATCTCGAGGAGAACAGTATGCTCACGAGTTGTCTCGGGGTTCGCGACTTGCTGGGGATCAAGAGAAGAGGTCTCGGATTTTTCAAAAAACACTTTCAGGGGAAATTGTTTTTTGGTTGGCGATCAGTCGTTCAGGTCACTTACGAGGATGCCCCTGACGCTCCGGAACTTGTTGTTCCATGCCTCGGCCTGTTTACCGGTGAGGTTGTGTTGGATTGGAGGGGGGTTACTGTTACTTGGGATTCCAACTACTACGCATTGCGTTTTCCAAGTTAGGTTTCGGCTCCCAGAATAGTATCGGTCTCGTGTCTAAGGACGCGGGACCGATTTTTGTTTCGCCAAACAAAACCACTGATCAGTCGTCAAATTTTCGGCGCGGGCGGTGGACGCGACACCACAACTGGCGAGTTCTTCGTTAGTTAGCCCGAGTTTGGCGCGAAGCATTTTCCGTTTCGCGGCGAAGCCGCGGTGAAGCAGGGCGAAAAATTCTGTTTCGGTAATTTTATTTTTTATGAAACGATCACGACTGATATTATCAATCTGAAGAATCGCCGAGTCCACTTTCGGCGTTGGTCGGAAGGCTCCTCGCGGGACGGTGCGAATATAATGTGGCAGGCCGTAGCATTTTACAGAGATCGAGAGCAAACTTTCTTTTCCGTCCTTCGCCACAATTCTTTGCGCCACTTCTTTTTGCAACATCAGGGTCATTGTTTCTGGTTGATTGGCGGCGGTGAGAAATTGCCGAATAATTTGACCGGTTAAGTAATATGGAATATTTGCTATCAGTTTATAGTTGTTGTTTTTAATTTTTAGTTTTGAACTTTGCACTTTCATAATATCATCGTGAATCAGAGTTAGTCGTCTATTTTTTATTGCGTCAGTGAATTTAGTTTGTAGAAAATCAATCAGCCGATCATCTTTTTCTACCGCGATGACGCGCGCGCCAGTTTCGAGTAACGCCGTGGTTAAGAAACCTTCGCCCGGGCCGATCTCGAGCGCGGTCTCCCCCGCTTTCAAATTAGCGGTGGCGATAATCGTCGCCCGCGCCGTTTGATCGGTGAGCCAATGTTGACCGAGAGATTTTTTTGGTCTAGTCATATTTCATTATTTCTTCGCCCAATGGTTCGACCAAAGTGTCATCGAGATCGAGCAGAAAATCGGAGGGAATATTGACGCGCGTTCGGCCGAAGATCGTTCGCGTTTCGGCATAAGCGAGATAAAGTTTCTGACGCGCGCGCGTGAGGGCGACATAGAAGAGTCGGCGTTCTTCCTCAGTATCAATTTCTTCACCGTTACCAGCGTTCTCGAACAAGCGCCGATGCGGAAAGAGATCTTGTTCCAGTCCAGTGACAAAAACCTGATTAAATTCAAGTCCCTTGGCGGCGTGGACAGTCATCAGACTGACAGCCGCACCCGCTTGTTTGTTATTGGTCATAGCATCTTGATCCGAGACTAGCGCCGCCTCGGTGAGGAGCCGAGTGATTCCCGTTTCGCCAGGCTCACCATCATAAGCGAGTGAGAGGGTGACGAGCTCGCGGAGGTTCTCGAGCCGTTCGAGATCGTCGCTACCACCTTGACGCAAACTTTCCCCTAGCCCCGAATGTTCGAGCGTGTACCGAACGGTGTCCGAAGGCTTCTCAACCAGCGCCTTCGCGCGGATGTCGGTGAGAATAGCATCAAAAACTTCGACCTTGGTTTGAGTTTTAGCCGGCAAACTGGCGACATCATTGGCGAGCACTTTCGCCACGGTGACCTTACCCAAACCTCGGGGCGGGACATTGATGATTCGTTTCCGACTAATAAAATCTTGCGGATTAAGCGCGACTTTCAGATAAGCGAGCAAGTCTTTGACCTCTTGCCGTTCGAAAAAGCGCACGCCTAAAACGCGATACGGCACGCCGGCGTGGAGCATCGCTTCTTCAAGCGCGCGTGATTGGAAGTTGGCGCGGTAGAGGACGGCAATTTGTTCTGGCGCCCCACCTTGGTCAATAATTCTTTTGGCCAAACCAGCAATCAATCCGGCTTCTTCGCGTTCATCGAGCGCGGTGATGAGCGTGAGTTTTTCGCCCCGACCATTTTTAGTGTACAGCGTTTTTTCCAATCGATTCACATTTTTCACAATCACGCGATTGGCGGCTTCGAGAATCATTTGGGTTGAGCGATAATTTTCTTCCAAAGTGACAATCACGGCGCGCGGAAAATCGTGTTCGAAGCGGAGCAGATTTTTGAAATCCGCACCCCGCCAACTGTAGATGGATTGATCGAGATCACCAACGGCGCAAATGTTTTCGCGCGCTCCGGCGAGGAGTCGAGCGAGCTGATATTGAGCAACATTGGTGTCTTGGTATTCATCAATATGGATATATTGCCACCGCGCTTGGACAACGGACAGGATCTCGGGGTGATCACGGAGAAGCAGAACGGTTTTCAAAATAAGGTCATCGAAGTCGAGCGCTTGGGTGGTAACTAACGCTTGTTCATAATGACGCCAGACTTCGGCGACCACTTGGCCGAAAGGATTCTGTTCGAGATGTTCAGTATAGTGGGCGACAGTGATCAATCGCCCCTTCTCGCGGGAGATCGCATTCAAGAGACCGCGCGGTTCAATCGATTTCGGATCGTAACCCAAATCTTGCAGGGCGGTTTTAATTAGCGTCAACGAATCGTCGCGATCGGCGATGGAGAAGTGGCGCGAGAGATTAAGAACTCGGCCGTGTTCGCGGAGCAAGTGGACGCCGAGCGCGTGGAAAGTCGAGAGGAAGGGGCGGACCCGTTCATCACGCAATTCTGGTTCGCGAGCGAGTAAGTCGGTGACTCGATGGAGCATCTCCTTCGCGGCTTTGTTGGTGAAGGTGATGGCGAGAATCGCGTCGGGGCTAACCCCACTTTTGATCAAGTGGAGAATGCGGTGGGTGATCGTTTTTGTTTTGCCGGCGCCCGCGCCGGCGACGACCAAAAGCGGTCCGTCGCGATGAGTCACCGCGCGTCGCTGGGCGTCATTAAGTTCAGCTAGATAATCAGTCATTGACCCTATTTATAGCATATTGAGTTATCCACTTGATATCCCGTAGACGGTTGACGGGGGTTTTGATTACGCTATAATGGTTTCTTGCTGAAATGATTGACTGATTGGGGATACCGTGCGACAGACGAGCAGATTTTAGGCTTATAATCTCACCCTTACATCTTAATAAAAGGCCGATTCTCTTCGTTTTTGCCATCGGTCTTGTCTTGGTTCTGGCTCGTCCAGTCTCGGCGAGCTTCTTGTCTTTTGTCGGTCTTAATGATGTTTTTGGTCAAACCTCGTCGGATTCTCCCGCTCTTTTCTCAAATGTCGGCAATTCGCAAACGATGCCTTTACTTGAGCCATTAATGGGACCTGATTCCAACGCTCGGCGTGGTGGTGGTGATACGACAGTGGTTGATGGGAGCGCACTCCTGCCCGATTCTGGTCCGCTCGGTACCATGAGTGATATCAAGGATTTACCGCCGGTTGATCAAGTGAGCGTCTATGTCGTCCGGTCGGGCGACACGCTCTCGGAAGTGGCGCGAATGTTTCAGGTGTCAGTCAACACCATTATTTGGGCGAATGATCTGCCTCGCGCCACAGCGATTCGCGAAGGTCAGGTGCTGGTGATTTTACCGATCAGCGGTATTCAACACACAATTGTAAAGGGTGAGACCCTCAAAAGTATTGCCAAGAAATATCAAGGCGAGGCCAAGGAGATCGCCCAATATAATGATCTTGAGATAGATTCGTCGCTCGCGGTTGGAGAGATTCTAATTGTTCCCAATGGTGAGGAAACCCCGCCACCCACCACGACCGGTCGTCCATCCCGACCGATTCGAGGTAGTGGTCCAAGTTACGCCGGTTATTATATTCGACCAACTAAAGGCGGAGTTCGGACGCAGGGTATTCATGGCTACAACGGCGTTGATTTGGCGAATTCAACTGGCGCGCCGATCTATGCTTCGGCGGGCGGTACGGTGATTGTGAGTAAAGAGAATGGTTGGAACGGCGGGTATGCTAAATATATTGTGATTCAACATAGCAATAACACCCAAACGCTTTATGCCCACAACAATGACAACATTGTGGCGCGCGGGCAGAAGGTGGTGCAAGGCCAGGTGATTGGCTATGTTGGTTCAACGGGTAATTCCACTGGCCCCCATGTCCACTTCGAAATTCGCGGCGCGAAAAATCCGTTTTAAAATTTTTTAATATTTATGGCTACTCGGAAAAATCTTTCAATCATTCCCCTTGAAAGATTAGACGGAATATTGACCGGTTTCCTAAAGATTTTATGTTCAAACTTAGTGAGAATGAAAAGGCAGAGGTGGTCGCAAATTGCGACCACCTTCAGCGTCTCAAATTTTCCCCTGTTTTGCCTTATGTTTTTACTGAACACGGCGCAATTATGGCGGCCAATGTTTTGAATTCAAAACAAGCCGTCGTGGCGAGTGTCTATGTTGTCCGCGCCTTTGTGAAACTGCGAGAAATATTATCAACCAATAAAGAATTAGCGCAGAAACTTAAAGAGCTTGAGGGGAGATTAGATAAAAATGACTCCGCCGGAAGAACTGCCCAAACCGCTGATTGGTTTCCGCCCTTCTAATTAAACACCAGCCATTTTCCTTCGCTCACAACTTCAACTTCTCCGTCAATAACCTTAAGAGCTGACTCGTCGTCAAGAACATAAATGGTTTCGGAAATTTCTTTTGCCACTTTTTCCAAATTATTTTTTCTAGCTTGGGGGAAATCTAGTGAATTAAAATGTGGCCGGACATAAAAATTAACCAAACCTAAAGCTTTGTCGTTATTGTAATCAAAATTTTCTTCGTAATAAATTCTTTTGTCCTTACTGCTTAAAAATAGAGTGGGATTAGTCACCATACTACCGGCACTGATACCAGCATATACTCTAGTTTTTAGTAATTCAGGCAAGAGTTCTGTAAGACCAGATTCGTTGAGCCATCGCATTAAATGGAACGAATTTCCACCAGAAAAAAATAAAACATCGGAGGCTTCTATCCTTGGTAGCCATATCTCTTTTGGTAGTGCAGAGATATCAACAATATCAATATTTTTTAATTCCTGTTTTTTAAGATTAGAGAGATCGTTGATAAACCACTCCTTGTCTCCGGTGCCAACATTCATTGCTGTAGGGATAAAGGCGATCGAAGTTTCGGACGCCGGTTTTTCAACTAGATCAAATAAAGCTTTTACGATTGATTGATTTGAAAGTCCGTTTGAAGTGAGGAGTAGTTTCATAATGATTTTAATGAAACAATTGTTTGATCACATTCATTATTTTTTGAAGTACTGATTTTTCTATCATACCCACGGCTCTAACGAGTCGCCTTTTATCTATCGATCTAAGGTGAAAAATCAACGCGATTGAATCTGTATCTAAACCGTTTTCTTTCGTCGCTTTCGTCTGGATAGTATATGGGAACCGCAAAGCTTTCAAGTTGGTAGTCAGAGGAATAACAATGACCAGACTCGTTGGTGTATCAGTTAAAATAATTGCCGGGCGCAAGCCTTGCTGTTCATGACCAAAAGTTTCGCCTAATTGAACTAACCAAACTTATCCGCGTTTCATGATGTTCGGTCCACTTCGGCCAAGGATTCATCGGCGAGTCTATCCCAAGCGGCTAGTTCGTTTTTTAAATCTAAATACGGGCTAAGATTATCAAGGTAAAAAGTGAGAGCGTTATTGACCAACTCGGCTTTTTTAACCCCGAGTTTTTTCGAAGCCAATTTTATTTTAATATTCAAATTGTTTGATAACTTTGTTGGCATACTTAAAATCTAGCATTAACAGCTTTTGTTTTCAAGCTTCGAATTATTTTCCTAATCCATAGCAAAGTGGTTAAGCAATCGGCGGTGACGGCGGGCTTCGAGCAGGTAAGGCAAACCGCGGAGAATTTTCCAATCAATGTGTTCGTTGAGTTGACGGAGTTCGTGGCGCAAAACTTTTTTCACTTGGTATTTTGTCATAGTCGTATAAAACTTATTAAGTATATTTTCTAATGACCGCCTTGACCACGGCGACGATTGATAATGTTTCGCGCGGGAAGATTGGCTGGAAATCGGGATTCGCCGGTTCCAGATAACGCTCCCCGCTTTTCTCCCGCAGATATTTCATCGTCCATTCGCCGTCCACTTCCGCGACGACGATGTCTCCCGTTTTTACTCGCGCCGTTTTCTCCACCAAGACCATATCCCCTTCGCGGATGCCGGCGTTGATCATCGACTCGCCTTTCACGCGCAAGAGATAAGTGCTTTCTTTTTTCTCAATCAGCCAGTCGTCCAAGCTTAAGGTGTCGAGCTCGACCTCTTCCACCGCGGTCGGGAAACCGGCTTCGACTAAACCCAGCATACGCACTTGCCCCCAACCTTCGCCCGGGACGAGATGACCACTCCCGTCGCGTGATAAAAAACCAGCCGTGATTAATTTCTCCACCAACTTATGAACGGCGTTCGTGGATTTGAAACTAAAAAGTTTCAGCATCTCGCGATAGCTCGGCATGCGCCGTTTGTCGTTATAAAAATTCAAAATCCTATCTCCTCTTTCTCGTTCGTTCATGCCGACCAGTATAAGTGAACACCCGTTCACCAGTCAAGAACGAGAGTGTGGATAACCTTTTTAAACTTGGTTATACTATACGGTTATGCGTAATTCATTTGAAAGATTAAGCGGATATACCGGTGGCGCGTTTGAGGATGAGTTGCTTGGGGAGGTTACTTGCGGTTGGGATGGTCAGTTATATATTGAATTACTCGAAAAAGGGGATAGAGCGTCGGCTGATGCGCTGGTTGATAAATGGGCCGAGGGGCATTTGTCGCCCGAAGCGTTTAACCAATGGGACAGAGCTAACAGCGCCAAACGGAAACGCTTAATTATGGATTTCGCGAGTGAACATCAGCCCGTCGATCGGAATCCTCGGGACCCGCGTTATATGCCCGACGATGACCGAGCAATCAGAAGGCATATTTTAGAGGGTAATTTCCATGACGAGGTGGCCGAGAAGATGGGGGTGGAAGACCCAAATGAACTTGAAATTATAACAACAATTAGTACCCCGGTTGATACGAAATGGCGAATAGATTGCTATTTTCGATTCGAAGGGTTTGTTTTTACGATCGATGTCACACTTCGAGAAAAGGAGGGATCCTCTAGCGCTGATTATGTTATGCGGATTAATGATCCGGGCAATGAGCAAGAGTTAGCCGAGCAAGCCGGGATTATCGCCAGTCGCTTCCAAGAATCAATCCGCCTGCAAAAAGATAATGAAAAGCGTCGTCGCGTGGCGTAGATTGACTTATTTGGGAGGTGCATAGTAAACTACTTGTACTATGCAAAAAGGGGATAAACTGCATAATACACTATAGACACTATGCTAAAAGCCACGGTTTTCAAGCAAAAAGAGGATAAAGAGCGACTTCTTTCGCGTGCCTACATCGAACGAACTAAGGGGAAAGATGTTCAAAAATGGCTCTCTTCCGACCTAATAAAGGTCATTCTAGGTCCTCGCCGGACCGGGAAATCGGTCTTTGCTTTAATGCTCCTGCGGGGGCAAGACTTTGCCTACTTTAATTTTGACGATGAATCGCTTCCGGGCGAAGAAAAAATTGATCTTGACGAACTTCTTTCAGAACTCAAGCAAGTATATGGAGAGACAAAATATATTCTTTTTGACGAAATACAGAATCTTCCCAATTGGGAACTCTTCGTGAATCGGTTGCACCGCGCGGGATATAATTTGGTGCTGACCGGTTCTAACGCCAGTCTCCTCTCCAAAGAATTGGCCACGCATCTCACTGGCCGGCATATTCCCATAGAAATACTGCCGTTTGATTTTAAGGAAATTTTGAAAGCCAAACAATATAAAGTTTCGGCTGATAAACTTTTACTACCGGAAGAAAAAGCCAAACTCCAGGGTTATGTCACTCAATATCTGATAAACGGAGGCTACCCAGAGGTGGTGACAAAAGATGTTGATCCTCGCGGTTACCTCGATGTGCTTTTCGATGCCGTTCTTTTTAAAGATGTCATCAAGCGTCACAAAGTTCGTTTTTCTAAACAAATAGACAATCTCGGATCATATTTGATAAACAATGTTTCTAATCAGTATACCGCCCGAAAAATGGCCAACGCTTTGGCTTTCAAAAGTGATGTGACGGTGGCAAAATATTTAAGTTATCTAATCGAAGCCTATCTAATTTTTTCTTTGGATTATCACTCAACTAAAACTAGTCTGAGAGTGCGATTACCCAAGAAAACATATGTTGTGGACAATGGTCTGGTCACAGCCAAAGCCATCCAACATTCGCCTAATAACGGCAAGCTTATGGAGAATCTCGTTTTTATGGAACTCGTCAAGCGGGGGAACCAGCCAAACCGAGAATTGTTTTATTACAAAACTCGCAATGATCGAGAGATAGACTTTGTGCTTAAAGAGGGATATCGGGTCACACAGCTTATACAGGTTACCTATGATTCAACCAGTCCAGAGGTTGAGGAAAGAGAAGTAAAGGCGTTGGTGGAAGCCGGAAAAGAATTGAATGTTGGTAAGTTATTAGTGATCACTTGGAATGAGAAAAGAGAAGTGGTGAAAGAGGGCGTCACCATACAATTTGTTCCTTTATGGGAATGGCTGACTGCCTAGTCATTGACTTATTTTGGGGGTGTGGTAGGGTGGGGGTTGGATGAGAAAAAAGCTATTTTGAAGTAGAGAAAGGGGGGATTGGTGCGAGAATTGGCTTACTATTTTCGGTGTTCGAAATGCGGTTTGTACCCAGTGAAGCCAGAGACTTTTTCCCGTTTTTTGACTCCAGACATTAGGTTAGAGTTGGAGCAAAGAATCAAAGGTGGGGCGCCAGGTGCCACACTAGAGTTTGAAGCCGGTTGCCCCCAATGTTTGCCCCGTGGTGTAAGCAAGGCCAAGGTCATAGTCTTGAGTTCACACTAGCCAGTAGTCCGCAGGCTTCGAGATCGAAGCCTGTTTTTTTGTATCGCTTCGGCGATTAAGCTATAATTTGCCGATGGAGAAGTTTAAGCTAAACGAGCACCCCAAGTTTAATTCCCCCGCCGAGGAGCTGGACTTTTTGCGTTCGGAAGTGGCTCGCCACGAGGTTGAAGCCGAGAAGCGAGGCGAGACTGTCGAACGCGGGCAGATCGTCAAACAAAAGATTGAAGACTACAAGAATCTGCCCGCCGAGAAAGTGCTGACCGAAAATTTGCATCTCCCCGCCGAGCAAACTGAAGCCTTGGTTTTAAAACTAGCACCCGAGGATCACGACGAGACGATGGCCGAGCTACTGGGACTTTTACGGCAAAAAGGAATTAAGAATACATTGGCCATTGTCGGCAAACTCAATAACTCGCACATTGAAGATGACTTCCATCGTTTCTTGGTGGAATATTTGCAAGAGGGGCATGCTATCTCTCATCTGAAAGAGCGTTCGCCCCTCTTTCGCGCGCTCAATATGGCGCTGTACGAAATTATTTTACCCACGCTGGTGACGACCGAACAGCCGAAGAGCTTGAAGGAAATTGTGTCGTCGATGGAACAATTCTTCGCCGGCCTGCTCTCGATTCCGGGGAAGAATAATCGCGGTCAGAATTATTTCACGCTCGAATTAGCGATTCCGAATTACGGCGAGGAGTACAGTTTCTATGCGTCGATCCCGATTGATAAGCGAGAATTATTTGAGAAACAAATTCTCGCTATTTTCCATAACGCTAAAATTAGCGAGAAGCGAGATGATTACAATATCTTCAACGAGACCGGCGGACACGCGGCGGCTTATGCCGTCTCGGGCAAGAATCCTATTTTCCCGCTCAAGACTTACAAAAATTTCGATCACGATCCGCTCAATGTGGTCTTGAATAGTTTTTCTAAAATTGATCGCGCGGGCGAGGGCGCCGCGCTCCAAATTATTTTTCAGCCGACTGATGACACCATCGCCAAGAAATACGAATCGGCCATCAAGGCCATTCAGAAAGGGACACCGATTAAAGACGCCATCAATATTGCTTATACCACAGGGCAAGAAGTTTTGGGTTCATTGAAGGAAGTCTTTTTCGCGCGGGAGAAGAAGCAGTCGGATAGTCCCCTGCCGTCACCGGACTCGGCGGTGGTGGAGAGGATTAAAGAGAAAATTTCTAGCCCGATTATGAAGGTTAATATCCGAGTCGCCAGTTCGTCGCGCACGGTGGCGGAGGCCGAATCTATTCTCGCGGATATTGAATCCTCTTTTAATCAATTCGAGAACACGCTCGGCAATCGGCTGGAATTTGAGCGCGTCAAATCGGCGCGGTTGGGACAATTTCTTCATAACTTCTCTTACCGCTTATTTTCCACCGAACAAAGTATTCCTTTGAATATTGAAGAAGCGAGCACGATCATGCACTTCCAGACTACGGCGCTTAAAGGCGCGGATCAACTCAAACAAACGCGCGCCACGGCTAGTCCCTCGCCCAGCGACTTGCCCGAGAGCGGATTATTATTGGGAGTCAATCGCTCGCGCGGAGCGGAGAAAAGTATTTTTATGACCGAGGAAGATCGGTTGCGTCACTTCTATGTGATTGGTCAGACGGGCACCGGCAAGACGACGCTCCTTAAAAATATGATTGCCCAAGATATCGCGCGAGGCAATGGTGTTTGTCTGATTGATCCGCATGGTCTCGATATTATGGATGTGTTGTCGCTGGTCCCGCCCGAGCGCTATGACGATGTGATTTATTTTGATCCGAGTTACACCGCGCGTCCGATGGCGCTCAATATGCTCGAATACGATGAGCGTTATCCGGAGCAAAAAACTTTCGTGGTGAACGAACTGTTTAATATCTTTCAGAAGCTCTATGGCGCGGTGCCGGAATCAATGGGGCCGATGTTTGAGCAGTATTTTCGGAACGCGACGATGCTGGTGATTGAGGATCCAGCATCCGGTTCGACCTTGCTCGATGTGTCGCGGGTCTTGTCCGACAAAGCGTATCGCCAGCTGAAACTCTCGCGCTGCCACAATCCGGTGATCGTGCAGTTTTGGCGTGAGGTGGCGGAGAAGGCGGGTGGTGAAGGCGCATTGGCTAATATCGTTCCTTATATCACGAGTAAGTTCGATGTCTTTCTCGCCAATGACTTTATGCGGCCGATTGTGGCGCAAGAGAAATCCGTTTTTAATTTCCGGCAAATTATGGATGACCGGAAAATTTTGCTGGTCAATTTAGCTAAAGGTCGTCTCGGCGATATCAATGCCAATCTGATTGGTTTGATTCTCGTCGGCAAGATTCTAATGGCGACGCTCTCGCGGGTTGATTCTCTCGGTCAAGATTTGCCAAGTTTTTACTTCTACATTGATGAATTCCAAAATGTGATCACCGACTCGATCGCCACCATTCTCTCCGAGGCGCGGAAATATAAATTGAGTTTGAATGTGGCGCATCAATTTATTGCGCAGTTGGATGAGAAGATTAGAGATTCGGTGTTTGGCAATGTCGGCTCGATTGTTGCCTTCCGCGTTGGCAGTGACGATGCCGAATATCTGGAGAAACAGTTCGCCCCCACCTTCACCGCCCAAGATCTAATGAATATCGATAACTGCCAGGCGTATGTTAAGCTTTTGGTCAATGGCAAGCCGGTGAAGCCCTTCGACTTGAGCGTTCTCCCGCCCGAGCATGGTTCGTCGGCGAAGATTGAAGCGCTCAAACAATTATCATATACTAAATATGGTCGAGACCGCGCCGAAGTCGAGGCCCTAATTTTAGCCAAGTATCAGAAACCTAACCTAATTAATTAAACTACTATGACTATGGAACAACCGCCGAAGCTTGAAGGGAATGCTGAAAATAAGAAAGAGATGACCCAAGAGAGATATGTTGAAATCGAAAATTTGTTCAAAAAGTCGCTAGACCCTCGTTCGGAGTTGGGGAACTGGCTATGGTTTGGTCTCGGGACGAGGGCGAGCTCGGGCGGTGCCATGAATGCTGAAGCAAATAAAAAATTATTGGAAATTTCTAACACTATTGGTGTTCCGGGAGATGAGATCGAAGATTTCTGGGATAGATACTACCTTAATCATACTCCTTACCCTGATGATGATAATTAAATCACTATGCCAAAATTTGAAACACCAGAAATGCCTTTTGATTAATCTTATGTAATCTTATATACTCAAAGTATAAGATTATATGGGCGAGTCAACCACTCAAAACACAGAGAAGCACCGATTTAACCTTCGATTGGAAGGGCTTCCTTCTGATGTTTGGTCAAAACTCACGCAAATTGATGAACTTAAAGGGCGATGGATCGCCGGCGCCCAACTTAGTCCACAAGCTTTGGGTCGTCTCAAGCGATCGACCCTGATTACCTCAACCGGGGCTTCGACTCGCATCGAAGGAGCCAATCTCTCGGATGAAGACATTGAGAAAATGATGCGAGGCATCGCCATTCAAAAATTCATCGATCGCGATAAACAAGAAGTGCGGGGTTACTACGAGCTTCTGGAAAATGTGTTTGATTCGTGGAAATCGCTCAACTTCTCGGAAAGCTCTATCGGGCACTTTCACCGAGAGCTTCTTAAGTATGTAGAGAAAGATCAAACTCACCGTGGTAATTATAAAAAGCAGGAAAATCAAGTACAGATGATCAATGAAGCCGGCGAGTCCGTCGGTGTGCTTTTTGACACCACACTAGCTTGGCTGACACCCAAAGAAATGCAGGAACTCGTCGAGTGGACGCAAAAATCACTGGCCGAGGGGAAGATGCATCCACTTTTGGTGATTGGCAACTTTCTGGTTGAGTTTTTGCAGATTCACCCATTTCAAGACGGCAACGGTCGCCTGTCTCGCGTGCTGACTAACCTCCTTTTACTTAAAGTCGGGTACTTGTATGTACCCTATGTTTCTCACGAGAAGCTAGTTGAGGATAATAAACCCGACTACTATGTCGCTCTGCGCCGGAGCCAAAAAACATTCAAGTCGGAGCATGAAGATATTACACCGTGGCTCGATTTTTTCTTTTCTATTCTTCTGAAGCAATCTAAAGAGGCAGTGGGGCTTCTGGCAAAAGAAAATATTGATAAACTTCTCTCGCCTAAACAGCTTAAGGTGTGGGAGTATATTGAAAAAATTGACGAAGTGAGTCCCGGCGAGATTTCAAAGGCCACCGGCGTGGCCCGACCGACCATCAATCAAGTCCTCGATAAACTCCTTCGGCTTAAAAAAATTGAACGGGTTGGACAAGGTCGGACCACGAGGTATAAAAAAATAGCTTGAATATTGAAAGGTTGAAGCGCTCAAACAATTATCATATACTAAATATGGCAAAGATTATTAATCAGAAACCTAATTTAACCAATTAAACTACTATGATTATGGAACAAGTGCCGGGGTTTGAAACGGAACAAGAAGTAACCGAGGGCTGGCAGGGAGATTGGCACAAGGGTGAACGGCCACCGGGATATCGGGCAACGACCGAGCGATATGATTCTCTCGGCGAATTGGGTTATAGCTCAATCGAAGCTCTGGGGCGAGATTTCGTAGGTCAATATAATAAACTAATGACTAAAGCCAAAGACGGAAATTTGGATCAAGCAGAACTGGAAGAGTTTTTAGAAGCCAATGCCAAATTTCATGAATCTCTGGATGAGTTTGAAGTTAAGATCAAATCAAGTAAAGAGGCTACTTAAGTGTGTTTATTAAACTACTATGACGAATAATATGGAACAACCGCCAAAATTTGAAACACCAGAGATGCCTTTTGAGGATTTGAGAAATGATATTGAAACAAGTCAGGCGCAACTGAAAGATTTGGTGCGCGAAGGACAAGAGAGCCAAGAGGAAACTCTGAACTCTTTTGCGGAGCAAATTAAATTAATGCAACGACTGGGCGTGCCGGAAGATCTGGTGGAAGTTTTTAATCACGATCTAACTGATTTGCGAAATGAAGGGAAGTCTTGGTCGGCGCGATTAGCGGATTTTAAAGATAAGTTGGTGGGCAAAGTCCTAGAATGGGTTACCCTTAAACAAAAGTCTTAGTATCACGAATTATTTTTTGGGCGATATTGGAGCGCTTCGAGGAGGTGTTCGTCGCGGATGAGAAGTAAGATTTGACAAGTTGATTTAATTATGTATAATCGTGGGTAGTTAAGATTTTTGACAAAAGTGACCTAAATTGGGAGGAACAAGTGATGGCTAA
>JAGVGK010000013.1 GCA_020057185.1 Minisyncoccota bacterium
CGCACATCAATATTCATCGCGGTTTAAACAAAAATCGTCGGACTAAAATCATCAAAGGCTACCTCGGACTCTAAGCACCCAAAAGGAGCATTAAACCGAGTTTTATCATCTTTATAGTCGTGGGGTAGAAAAGAAAGATATTTTTTTAGATCGAAAGGATTATTGGAGATTTATGAAATTGCTCTATGTCGCTAATTCTAAGAATCCTCTCGATTTTAAATATCTTCAAGGACTGTCCTTGAGCGAGATTGATCGAGGAGAAACACTGGTTGAGATTGGGGTTTATTGTTTGATGCCCAATCATTTTCATCTTTTAGTGAGAGAGAAGATTGAGAATGGCATTTCCTTTTTTATGAAGCGGTTGTTAACAGCCTACTCAATGTATTTTAATAAAAAATATGAACATTCTGGGCGTTTATTTCAGAATGTCTATCAAGCGAAACACACTGATGAAGATATTTATCTGCGACATCTTTTTGCTTATATTCATCTTAATCCTATTAAACTACTGGAACCTAAATGGCGAACTGTTGGAGTCGGCGATCATGGGAAAGCCATAAAGTTTTTGCAAAGGTATTTATTTTCCAGTTATTTAGATTATCAAGAAGTTGTTCGAGAAGAGAAACTGATTCTTAGTCGCAAAGTTTTTCCCGAGTATTTTTCCTCCCCCTCAGATTTTAATGATTTTGTGAATGATGGACTAAGTTTCAAGGACAGTCCTTGAAAAGGGATCTCACGCCCGCCGAGAAGCAAGTTGTGATTACGGAAATGAAAATTCAATTGCGGTCGTTGATTATGCAACTCATTCAACTCCTCCGCGCCCAACTCCTCATCTTGCGAAATCAACACTAATTAGTTGGTCGATTTTACTTGTTAGGTAGTTAGCAAAAATTCCCCTCTTAAGGGGGGATTTTTGGCGCCCATTTGCACAAAAAACACAATTTGATATACTATAGGTATGAAGAAAATAATGATTAAAAAAACTATTTCTAAGTCTTCCGCAAAATCTGTCAGTGAGTCTCAATTTTGGAAAAAAATTGCTTTAGAGCAACAAATACTTATTCATGCAAAAAACAGCACATAGAAATATACAAAAAGGGGATGTCTGGCTGATTGAAAATATAGAAGCAGTGGGTCATGTCCAAAATGGAATCCGACCTCATGTTGTTGTGACGCAAGTAACGGGGGAAACTGTCACGGTTGCTCCGTGTACATCTGTACTAAAAAAGATTCACCAGAGATATGTGGTAGAAATATTGCCGACTAAAAATAATGGATTACATAGTGTTTCTTTCGTTCTTCTTTCCCAGTCATTTGCCGCCGATGTCAGTCTTTTAGAAAAGAAAATAGGTCATCTCGACCAAAATGAAATAGCTCGTATCCAACTTGAATATGTAAAATATGTTACGGATTGATTTAACTTTGTTTTCTCTCACCTCACGCCCGCTGAGAAGCAAGTGGTGATTACGGAAATGAAAACTCAATTGCGGTCGCTGATTATGCAACTCGTCCAACTCCTCCGCGCCCAACTTCTCATTCTGCAGAATCAAGGCGCCAATTGATTTTCTAATTCCACCCCATCCCCCCAACCCCTTCCCCGAAGGGGAAGGGGGGAATTGGGAACCCTCTCCTTTGGGGAGGGTTAGGGTGGGGTTAATGGGCGGGGCTTGTATTTCAAAATTTGTTTGCATGATTGGCGGTGTGATAGGATAGGAATATGATCATGGCTACTAAAATTAAAGTTAGACGTCTATCTGAAAAGCTTGGTTTGCGAGAACAGGTGGTTGTTGACCGCGCCGTCTCCTTATTTTGGGAAAAAGCGTGGAACCAAGAAAATCTTAAACAGGAAACAGAGCAGTGGGAAAGATTATCTGATGAAGCATGGCAACAGATCAAGGACTAATTTTGTATTCGTTTCTTCGTTTATAGGCATATAATCGTAAGTATGATTATAAAAAGGAGCATATAATCTAAATTTATCCCCACCAATCATTTGACTTTTATTAATGAGGGAGTATAGTGGCAAATATACACGCCCCAGCTAACCGCAAGGTCCGCTGGGGTTTTGGTTTATTTACTGATAGAATAAGACTCAAATGGATACAGTTTTATTTATTGACGGGGAAAATCTTAAAGGCAAAATCAGAACTGCTTATCAAGAAGCGGGTAAGAGCAAGCCAATATGGCATGAGTATAACTTCAATGGCCTTTTTGGAAAAGTTCTTGAGGGTATTACAATAAATCGAAAAGTATTTTATTTTGCGCGGATCAAAGAATATAAAAATAGTTTAGAAAAATCGAGGCAACTCATCGAAGAACAGCGATTATTGAAAACACATTTGGAGGCACAAGGTTTTGAGGTTATATTGAGTGGCCGAGTTCGTGGACAAATGGAGGGTGGTCGAAACGGCAAACAGATTCTTATTTTTAAAGAAAAAGGCGTTGATGTAAAAATCGCTGTTGATATGGTCAGTCTGGCTTGTGATAAAAAGGTTAAGGAGATAATTCTTGGAAGTTCCGATTCCGATTTGCAACCAGCAATTAAAGAGGTACGAGATCGGAAAGTGAGTTGTGTGTATCTTGGTTTTGAAACCCAGCCAAACAAAGGTTTATCTTATACGACAAACAAAACAATTCTAATAAGAAACTCTGAACTTTTTGAGTTTGAGAAAACAAAAAAGAAACATGATACAATAATGGAGTGGCCGTTAAATCGAGGGAGTGCGACGAGCGACTTGTGGTGGTTCGTCGCGATTATGATTGCGCTCTGGATTCTCTGGTACGCCACGGGTGGCCCGAGTCGGCCGGAAGCTTGGCGCGGACCGTTCATCGAACCACCCGCGCCGATTGGTACTGGCGAAATTTATGGCGCCAATTCCACCGATTCATCATCGCCTAATTCTCAACTTAATGGTTGGGAAGAAACACCCGCCTTGCCGTCGGGCAGGCCGCCCGCTAATCGTTCGCCGTGGTATGGTCAGGTGAGCATTAACGACGGCAACGGCGCTTACGAGATTCAGCCGGGGAAAGAATATATTGAGTTAACGGCCCTGTATTCCAATCTCACGCCCGTCAATATCACGGGTTGGCAATTGGTCAACAATCCGGCGCGACATAATCCGGTTGGAGTGGGGGTAATTCCGTTCGCGGTTAGCTTGTTTACTTCAAACGGTGCGAGTACTTTAACTCCAGTAATTTTGCGTCCGGGCGATCGCGCGGTGGTGATTACCGGTCGGCCATTGTCTCGAAGCGATTGGCCAATTCAACAAAGTTTTCGTTTTAATAAATGTGTCGGTTATTTGGATGAAGAATTTGAAACCTCGGACATTACGCCATCATTGCGAAGTGATTGCCCCCAGCCAGAGGATGAACCCGGCGTCGCGACTCTGCCAGATAAGTGTTATGATTTTGTCCGTTATCTGTCGTCATGTCACGAACCAGAATTTAAGGAGGATAGGGAGGGAGTTGATCGAGTGGACGGTAGAATAGATGATTTAACTCGCCAATGTCGTTTGTACATCCAAGACCATTTCAATTACAATTCTTGCGTCAAGTGGCATGAGCAAGATACCGATTTTTACGGCGATGAGTGGCGCGTGTATCTCGGACGCACTTGGGAAATGTGGGCGGAGAATCGCGAACAGATCACGCTCTATGATCAGTCGGGGAAGATCGTGGCGGAGGAGAGTTATTAAAAATGAAAAACTTTAAATTTAAAACTTTATTACTCGCATTACTATTTTTGATTTTGCCGGTCTTTCTTTTTGCCCAATCAACTCCCAGTATCGTTAATTATTTTCTCAACGGCCAGAATACTGATACGCGGTTTAATCCCAATGACGGTGGAACAATAGAAATAAAGTTGGAAGCTAATCGGTCGGTGAAATTTAACACGGTAGCCATTTGTAGTATCACAGATGCAATTTGTTCTCGTACTACGGCGACGAAGTATTTTACTCAAACTACTCGTTTCGATACAGCTTTTGTTCGTTTGTGGGACGGGAAGAAGAGCGATGGCAGTATTGTTGCTGATGGTAATTATAAATTGAAAGCAACAATTAAAGCCGAAACCGATACGGAAGTGACAAGTATTGAATTGAGCACGCCTCTTTTGATTATTGACTCTACTATTTCATCTCCACCTAATCCAAATCCTAACTCAGGTGACAACAACCCCCCACCAGATTCTATTCCCGATACTTCGGACGACGGCATACTTTCCGCCCACGAGAGTCCTGTGGTGATCAGTGAGGTGACGGTGCCTGAAACATTTAAGGTGGGCGCGGGACGAGCACGGCTCGCGAGCGTACATAGTCCGATAATTTTTCGCGCGGAAACAAAGGGTCTGCCCGACGGCGAAACCGGACATTATCAATGGTCGTTCGGCGACGGCGGGAGTGCGGTGGGTGAGCAAGTGACGCACCTTTACTATTTTCCCGGCGAGTACAATGTGGTGCTCGACGCTTCGATACGCGCCGGCGCCGAAGCCGTCGCGCGAACGAGTGTCTCGGTAATTCAACCCGCGATTTCTCTTGGTTCGTTTAAGCTCGATCGAGTGGAAATAATTAATCATTCACCACGCGAAGTTAATCTTGGTGGTTGGCGGATGACCCAAGGTTCGACGGTTTTCACTTTTCCCGCTGATACAATTGTCGCGACGGGGAAGGGGACGATGGTGCCAGCGGTTTATCTCGGATTTTCTCCGGTTTCTAACGTACCTCTAACTCTAACTTTTCCCGATGCCACGGTAGCTCTGACGAGTGTGCCCGCGCCGAGTCAAGAATCTCTGGCGGTGATGGCCGAGTCGCTCCGTCAACTCTCGGCTAAATTGGCCACCATCAAAGCCACCCGATAATTATGTGGAAATATTTTGATAAAACTTTTTGGAGAATGCTGGCTGGCTTTATTGTCCTTATCGCTTTCGGCTTGATCGGTGTTTATCTGATAAACTTTTTTGACAAGTAATTGCCATTCCGGTAGCATAGACTCAAAGCCGTAGAAAACAGGCATCCATAAGTCCTGTTTAGGTTCGAAACGGTTATACCCGTTATTTTTTGTCATTATTATGCCAATTAGCAAAAATAAAAAAGTAGAAATTATCAAAGAGTTGGGGCAGAAAATTGGTTCATCCGAAACCGTGGTCTTCGTTAATTTCCACGGTTTGTCGGTCGCCAATGCTACCGCTCTGCGCCGACAATTGCGGGAGCGCGGGGTCGATTACACGGTCGCTAAGAAGACCTTAATTCGACGCGCCCTTGAAGCTTCGAGTCGCGCCATCACCGGTACTCTGCCAAGTTTAGACGGTGAGGTCGCTTTGGCTTATCTCACGGCGGCGGACGGTGATCCGATTGCGCCGGCTAAGGGAATTTATGAGTTTGAGAAATTAGCCAAAGGGGGATTAAAAATCTTGGGTGGCGTCTTTCAGGGCGCGTTCGCAGGGGCGGAAATGATGATGAGCATCGCGGCGATCCCCGCGCGGGAGACGCTCTACGCGCAACTCGCTAACTTATTCAATTCGCCAATCCAACATTTAGTCGTAGCGCTGGATCAGATTAGTAAAACTAAATCATAATTATTATGGACGATAAATTCAAAGATATTATTGAGAAGATTGAGAAAATGAGTGTGCTGGATCTCAATGAGCTGGTCAAAATATTTGAGACCAAGTTCGGTGTCTCGGCACAAGCCGTCGCCGCCGCTCCGGCCGCCGGTGCAGTGGTCGCGGAAGAGAAAGATTCTTACACCGTTGAACTTAAAGAAGCCGGTGCGCAAAAGATTGCCGTGATTAAGGTGGTGAAAGAAGTGCTCGGGCTTGGTTTGAAGGAAGCTAAAGATCTCGTTGACGCCGCCCCGTCGGTGCTCAAAGAAGGGTTGAAAAAAGATGAAGCCGACACGCTGAAGAAGCGGATTGAAGAAGCTGGCGGCAAAGTGGAATTGAAATAATGGAAACGCTGGCTAAACTTTTTGGGAGTGGGGATAAGGTGAAGGTGATGAAATTATTTCTTTTGAACCCCGATCTGGTGGTCGAGGGGAAGGAGGTGGTTCGACGATGTAAAATTAATCCAAGCTCGGCGCGCCACGAATTGCTGACGCTGAAAACGATTGGTTTTATCAAACCACAAAAAAGGGTGGAGAAAGAAAAAAAGACCATCAGTGGTTGGCAATTGAATCCAACTTTTCCTTACCTTAGTCACTTGAACGGGCTTTTGAAGACCGAATTAGTGACGCGGAAATTGGAATTGACCGATCGTTTCAGTGCAGCGGGAAAGGTTAAACTCTTACTCATCGCCGGCATTTTCATCCAAGACAACGACAGTCGGGCGGATATTGTTTTGGTTGGCGACCGCTTGAGGCGCGGGGCGATTGACCGGGCGGTTAAATCGATGGAGGCTGAAATCGGCCGGGAGCTTAACTATGCCGTTTTTGAGACCAGCGATTTCCTCTATCGAATGGAAGCCTACGACAAGTTTATCCGCGACTTGCTCGATTATCCGCACGAGAAAATCATCAACAAATTAGGGATTTAAGCTTGCCCGCCTTAGGCGGGGTTATCCACATAGACTATAAAATAAGTGCTGGCTGTGCTAAGATGGTGATTATTATTAGGGATTAGATTAAGGTCGTGTTTATTATTTATTATCATTAATTATGTTACTTAATAACTGGAATACTGTGCTTCAAACCTCTTTCCAAAATCTTTGGAGCGGGGTGATTAATTTTCTCCCCAATCTTTTAGTCGCGATTATCATCTTCGTGCTTGGTTGGGTGGTGGGAATTGTGCTCGGCCAATGGGTGGCGCGGGTTATCAAGTCGCTTCAAGTGGACAAGGCGTTGAAGAGTCTTGGGGCCGAAGAAGTTTTGGGTAAGGCGGGCTTTCGACTTGACCCAGGCGCTTTTATCGGCGGACTCGTGAAATGGTTTGTGATTGTCGCTTTCCTGGTGGCGTCTTTCAATGTTCTTGGTTTGAGTCAAGTGAATGAATTTTTGACGGGACGGATTCTTGATTTCTTGCCTCGCTTGATTATTGCGAGTTTGATTCTGATTCTGGCCGCCGCGATCGCGGATATTCTCGCCAAGATTGTCAGCGGGACGGCCAAAGCTGCCGGCGTGAGTTCCTCAAGTGTTTTCGGAACTTTCACCAAATGGGCGGTTTGGGTGGTCGCGATTTTTGCGGTGATTGGACAGTTGGGCGTGCTTGATCAATCCGCAGGTCCGATGGGCGGTCTTGCCAGCGCCGTGATTCAATATGGCATTATGGCTTTGGCCCTCGCCTTCGGTCTCGCCTTCGGTTTGGGCGGGAAGGAAGCGGCCAGTCGCTATCTCGAGCGACTGCGTGAGGATATGAAGAGTCATCATCACCAACAGTAATTTCTGTTTCAGTTAATTTTTCCGAAAACCCTTCCGCCGCGGCGGAAGGGTTTTCTTATCCCCTTGTGGAAGTGAGATGAGAGAGAGTAAAATAGAAGACATGAATGAAAATACAAATTTAGCCCCAGTCCCCAGCGCTTTGAATAATGTTTTAAGCGGCATCGGTATATTTATTCTTGGTATACTACTAGACTTTTTCCTTTTTGGGCCTGGTTTGATGGGTGATGCCCCGGGTGTGAGTTTGCTAAAAAGAGCAATGAGCATTACCCTAACAGTCATTATTGGTTACGGAATCATTGGTTATTTTTTGGGAAAAATTAAACCAAATCTGTCTTGGAAGTCCGGAATGATTCTTGCTACGCCTTCAATTATAATGCCCATCTTCGGTCTAGTGTGGCTTATTAGAGACTTTTTATCTTCTCCACAGATGAATCCGGAAAATCTTTTTCTAATCTTGCCCTTTGTTGCCACGCTCATCGTCGCTCCGTTATGTTCTTATTTCGGTTCGCGTAGTAAAAAAACATGGCAAGGAAAATTTCCCGCAACTATATTAAAGATTGTTTTAATAATCACCGCTCTCATTGTTGGATACTACATCATTGGTGTTGTTATCTCATTATCACGAGGGCCAACAATAACTCCGGCTCTACCCTCAATTGGTGACAAATCTTTATCCCCTTGACGGGTTTTGAGGGTGGTATATACTACCCGTTATCAGTATGACAATAATTAACCAATCACAAAGGCGGAGGAGATAGCCCGTTGGTTTACTTTTATCTCACTTCCGCCCTGCTGGGCGGTTTTTTCCGCCAAAGGCGGACCAGCCTCGGGCTGGGTTACAGAAATGATCGTTGTTTGACAACTTAATATACCGAAACAGTAATAAGTAAAATAAAATCATACGAACAAGAAGTGATTCCTTAATTTCCCGATGGGAGATTAAGAGCATATGGTGGATTCCTTGATTGGAAGAGGCGATGAAGGACGTGGCGTAGCTACGATAAGCTTCGGGGAGGCGCCGAGCAGCCTTTGATCCGGAGATTTCCGAATGGGGAAACCTAATCTGCTTAAAGCGGATTGTGCTCGCCTTAAACAGCGAGTTCGCGCACCCAGGGAAGTGAAACATCTCAGTACCTGGAGGAAAAGAAACAAATCTGTATTCCGTAAGTAGCGGCGAGCGAAAACGGAGAAGCCCAAACCCCGTAAAACCGCCTCACGGCGGCCACGGGGGGTTGTAAGGTAGTGACATTCGAAGATTTATTTTTGGAGGAGAGTCAAAAAATGTTTCGTTAATCGAATCGGCTGGAAAGCCGAGCCGCAGACGGTGATAGCCCGGTAAGTGAAAATGAAGCATCTCTCTCGTCACTATTCTTGAGTACTTCAAGACACGAATAGCTTGAAGGAATCCGCCAGTACTAACTGGCAAGGCTAAATACTCTTCCAGATCGATAGTGAACAAGTACCGTGAGGGAAAGGTGAAAAGTAGCCCGATAAGGGCGTTGAAATAGAACATGAAACCATATGCTTACAAGGAGTGGGAGCTTCGATGTCCGCAAGGATGTCGGGGTGACCGCGTGCCTATTGAAGAATGAGCCAACGAGTTTATTCATACTGCTAGATTAAGCCCTTCAAGGGTGGAGTCGTAGGGAAACCGAGTGTTAATAGCGCGATCTCGGTCGCAAGATCGAGAAGTAGTATGAGTAAGACCCGAAGCCAGGTGAGCTTGCCATGAGCAGGGTGAACCCCGCCGAAAGGCGGGGGGAGGCCCGAACCGGTTAGCCGTGCAACACTATCGGATGACTTGTGGTAAGGAGTGAAAAGCTAATCGAACCTGGTAATAGCTGGTTCTCTCCGAAATAGCTTTTGGGCTAGCGTCTGATTTACCTCTCGGGGGTAGAGCACTGGAAGGTCTCAACAGGACGAAAGTTCGTGAGACTTATCAAACTCCGAATACCGAGAGCCACTATCAGGCAGTTAGACTGTGGGCGCTAAGGTCCATTGGTCGAAAGGGCAACAGCCCGGATCTCTATCTAAGGTCCCTAAATCTATGCTAAGTGCACTTAAGGAGGTGGGATTTCTCTGACAATGAGGAGGTTGGCTTAGAAGCAGCCACCCTTTAAAGAAAGCGTAACAGCTCACTCATCCAGAGATTCCGCGCCGAAGATAATCGGGGCTAAGCATGGTACCGAAGGTGAGAACCTTCCGCCTTTGGCGGAGGGTGGTAGGAGAGTGTTCTCGACCGCAGTGAAGTTCCACCGTGAGGTTGGAATGGAGCGTCGAGAAGCAAGAATGTTGGCACAAGTAACCACAATTCCGGTGAAATCCCGGAACGCCGAAAGACTAAGGTTTCCTTGGCAATGATTGACAACCAAGGGTTAGTCGGTCCTAAGGTCATGGCGAAAGCCGAAGCCGATGGACACATGGTTAATATTCCATGACTCCCGCGCTCATTTGATGGAGCGACGGAGGAAATAAATGAGAGCCCCTGATTGGATTGGGGTCGCTCGTCGTAAGATTCGTCCGCTATGAAAATCAGGCGGACTGATTTAATTCAAGTATCGCTGACGAGCGAAATTTTCCGCTACGGCGGAGGGGATTCTCATGAAGCGCCTCCCAAGAAAAACTTCTAGTTCTTCATCGCAAGATGAGGAGAGGAGTGCGGGAACCGTACCGCAAACCGACACAGGTAGTCAGGTCGAGAAGACTAAGGCGAACGAGTGATTGCTCCTCAAGGAACTCGGCAAAAAAGCGGCCGTAAGTTAGCGATAAGGCCTGCCCCGCGTAGCTCGCAAGAGCGAAGTGGGGCCGCAGCGAAAGCATCTCTGGCGACTGTTTACCAAAAACACAGCTCCCTGCGAACTCGTAAGAGGATGTATAGGGGGTGACGCCTGACCAATGCCAGAAGGTCAAATACGACTGGTCGTTGTCCCGACGCCCGCAAGGGGGTCGGGATGACGGCTGTTTGTATAAGCCCTGGTGAATGTCGGCGATAACTATAATCGTCCTAAGGTTCTCAGATTATTTTAAAAATGATCTGGGAAGGATTGGGACGATTGTAGAAGGTGAACAGGAGTAGAGACAAGGGAAAGTAGTTGCCCATCTGTCAATCGGCAGATGTCACACTGACTATATGCTGAGAAATCTGTGCATAAAAAGCTGTAGTATCTGACATTACTATGGTAAAATTATTCCATAGTGAAAATATGTCCAGTGCAGAAAATCAGCAGGAAAGATTAAAAATCGAGTCATGGATCCTAGGTTTTACAGATGGGGAAGGATGTTTTTCGGTTAGTTTTATTAAAAATAAAACAACAAAAACCGGATGGCAACTTTTCCCGGAGTTTGTAATTACCCAGGGTTCAAAAAGTTTGCCGGCATTAGAAGTAATTAAAAAATACTTTGAGTGTGGTAGATTGTTCGTCAATCAGCGGAAAGATAACCATAAAGAAAGTTTATACCGTTATTGCGTTAGATCTCTAGACGATCTGGAGAATAAAATAGTTCCTTTTTTTAACAGGAATTCCCTGAAAACATACAAGCGAAATGATTTTGTGATTTTTTCTAGGATCATTCGTCTGATGTCACAGGGGGTTCATTTGAAAAAAACTGGAATGAAAAAAATTGCGCAATTGATTGAAAAAATGAACAGAAAAAAGAAATCTCGGTTTTTAAAATCCTCAGAAACCAAACGTCAGCGCTGTTTAAGCGGCGAAGATAGAGTTCGTTCCCTGTAGCGATACAGGATTGACAACTAGCGAAATTCCTTGTCTGGTAAGTTCAGACGCGCACGAATGGCGTAACGACTGGAGAACTGTCTCGAGGAGCAGCTCGGTGAAAATACAATACCGGTGAAGATGCCGGTTACCTGCAGATAGACGAAAAGACCCCAGAAGCTTTACTATAGCTTGATATTGAACCTAGATGTTGACTGCGTAGCATAGGTGGGAGACTTTGATCCTTCGCTCCCGGGCGGAGGGGAGTCGCCAGTGAAATACCACTCTGTCATAATCTATGTTCTAACCTGGCCCGTCAAACGGGTCGGAGACAGTATCTGGTGGGTAGTTTGTTTGGGGCGAATCCCTCAACTCTTCGCCCCGATGGTTACTCTCCGTGACCGTCGAATTATAAATTTAGGGGGCCATCATTGTTAATTAAAAAAACGGTGACGGAAAATTCCGCTGTATGCTGGAACAACTGTTTCTTAAATGAATATAGATCTTACGCTACCAAAAATAATTTGGTGAAAATGTGTAAGTGCAGTCAATCAGCAGGAAACCAAATATAAAAAATTAAATCTATGTTTGTGGATCCTCAGAGACTATACGCGGAAGCCCCCGCCTTAGGCGGGGGAATGATATAGTCCGATCTTCATGGCGACATGAAGTTCCAAGTGATTGGAAAACCAAAATCGAATCAAAATATGGTTCAAGATAAAAAATCATTAAAACTCTCAAGCAAGCAAAGAGAAATTACAGTTGGATTAATGTTAGGTGATGGCCATTTAGAAACCCAAGATGATGGGCAAACTTATCGTCTTAAGGTTGAACATAGTGTAAATCAGCTTGACTATGTGGAGTGGCTTTATAGACAATTTGGATCGTTGGTCCCCGGTAAAATATACCGGCGATTACGCCACGGTCAATATGTCCATTGCGGTTTCAGAACTTATTCTCTTGGTAGTTTCCGTTTCTACGGAAAGCAGTTCTACCAGAATAAGAAAAAGGTGATTCCGAAATTAATTGCCAAGTCCTTAACTCCACTGGCGTTAGCTGTGTGGTTTATGGATGATGGCTCTAAAAAGTCTAATCACCACCGAACCTATATGTTCCATACTTATAGTTTTTCAAAGCTTGAATTGAAGATTCTGCAAGAGGCATTGATAAATAATTTTGATATCCAGACAACTATTCAGAGGCAAAAGGATAAATACTGGCGTCTCTATGTTTTGTCTGATTCGGCTCTAAAACTCGAAAAAGTTATTTTGCCACAAGTCAGATTATTCAAATCAATGTCACATAAATTGGTTAACTAAATGCCTAAAGAGTAACGGAGGGGCCTATTAAGGTTCCCTAGGTACGAATGGAAACCGTGCCGATAGGGTAATGCCACAAGGGAGCCTAACTGTGAGACGTGCATGTCAAACAGATGCGAAAGCAGAGCATAGTGAACCGACGGTTCGCGTTAGATGCGACCGAAGATTAACGGATAAAAGCTACTCTGGGGATAACAGGCTAGTTCCGCCCAAGCGTCCCTAGCGACGGCGGAGTTCGGCACCTCGATGTCGGCTCAACTTATCCTGGTGGTGAAGAAGCTACCAAGGGTTTGGCTGTTCGCCAATTAAAAAGTTACGTGAGCTGGGTTCAAACCGTTCAACACCCCACCTCCCCCTAACCCCCTCCAAAGGAGGGGGAAGGAAAGTAAAACCCCTCCCCAAAGGGGAGGGGTAGGGGTGGGGTAGTGAACAGTTTGAACCCACATCGAGCAGAAAGTTATGAAAATTTTTCGTTTTCGAATAGAGATAGCCCCGACGTTACAGTCGGGGAGTCGACCAAAGCGTCGGCTAAGATCAATCATAATCACGGCGGTCCCGCCAACATCTGCAAAGTTGTGGCGGGATGAAGTCAATCCCGACGCCCATAGGGGTACGGGACTCCGACACACTTTGTGTCGTCGGAGCTAACATCGGTGAAATCCTAATCTGTTAACAGCGGATGGACAACACCGAGGGAATTAGACCTAAAGCACTTTGTGCTCGGTCAAGCCCGTAGAGACTAAATGTTGGCTCCCACGTCGCTCGCAAGAGCTATGCGGGAAAGTTATAGTCCAATCCATCCGGTAACGGATGAAAAGATGCGTGAGACAGGTTGGTCTCCTATCTACTGCAGGCGTTGATATGTGAGGGGAGTCGTTCCTAGTACGAGAGGACCGGAATGAACTGACCTCTGGTGTACCGGCTGTCGCGCCCGCGGCACCGCCGGGTAGCTATGTCGGGACGGGATAACCGCTGAAAGCATCTAAGCGGGAAGCCTCCCCCAAGATTACGTATCGTTCCCGCTTCGGCGGGGACAGGGCCCGTGAGAGATGATCACGTTGATAGGCGCTAGGTGTAAGTCCGGCAACGGATTAAGCCAAGGCGTACTAATCCGCCCAGTCCCATCGGGAAATTAGGGAAGCACTGACGGTTCAAATGATTTTATTATCCCGACGCTCTGGTCGGGATCCCGACTTTACGTCGGGACTGTTTCAAAAATAAAAAGGATAAACGCTTCGAGCGTTCTGTTCTGGTGGTTTAACGCGGTGGTCACACCCGATCTCATTCCGAACTCGGCCGTTAAGCACCGTAGTGGCGATGGTACTCGTAAGGGGAGAGTAGCTAGCCACCAGAACAGAGCGTTTGATATGATATAATAAAAAGAGCATGGCTTCTTGGAGTACCCGCCGACAATTAACTTACTTCTTTGGTTTTTTTGCCGTGCTGATTGCGGCGCTGGCTTTGGTGGCGGCGATGTTTTGGCCGAAACCAAGTTGCCAAGATCATCGTCGGAATCAGAATGAGAAGGGGATCGATTGCGGTGGTGAATGTTCAGCCGTGTGTGCGAATGAAGCTTTGCCCATGCGCGCGCTTTGGGCGCGCGTGCTCCCGTTGGGGGCTGGCGCTTATGATCTTGTGGCGTTTATTAGCAACCCGAATCCTGATCTTTTATCCAACAAACTTCCCTACGAAATAAAATTTGTGGATCAAAATAATACGCTCATCAATAGTGTTCGGGGCGATTTTTCTTTCTGGCCCAGCGAAGGTTTTCCAATCTTTGTTCCCAATATTAATGTGGGTCGACTAGTGCCAGCGCGGGCTTATGTCGATTTGCTCGGTGCGCCGCGTTGGGAGCGTTCAAGTTCGAGTTCGCCGATGGCGGGGCTTACGGTGATGGATGATAATTTTACGAATACTCCGACGCCCATCTTGAAAGCTCGTTTGACAAACAATTCATTGAAGCCGATTGCCAAGATTGATGTGCGGGCTTTACTTTCGGACACGGAGCACAATGTTTTTGCCGCTGGCCCGACTTTCGTTGAGCAACTTGGGGTCGGTGAGACTGTGGATATTAGTTTCCTGTGGCCCCGACCTTTCCCTTCACCGCCGGCTTTCACTGAGTTTTATTCTCATGTGGCGATTGAGCCGACTCAATAGGCAGGTTGACTGGGTGTTGCTTCTCTCGGCGTTGGCGCTGGCCGCGATCGGTTTAGTAACGATGGATTCTTTCGTCGCCCCGAGTTATTTTTTCGGCCGACAACTTGTTTGGCTGGGGTTGGCTTTAGCGGTTTGCCTCGGTTTATCATTCGTTGATTTTCGTTTTCTCCGCCGGAGCGGAGTGGTGGCGGCAGTTTATGGAATTTTACTGGTAATTCTGGCCGGCTTACTTCTTTTCGGTCAAGCGGTCCGTGGCGCGAAGGGGTGGTTCTCCTTCGATTTCTTTTCTTTTCAGCCGGCAGATTTTGCGAAATTGGCACTCATTCTCATTTTGGCTAAATACTTTTCTCGTCGGCACATTGAGATCGCCCACTTCCAGCATATTTTAGTTTCCGGCCTTTATGCTCTTCTGCCGTTTGCTCTTATTATTCTTCAGCCGGACTTCGGTTCGGCGGTGATTATTTTTACGATTTGGCTGGGCATGATTATGATTTCCGGTGTTTCTAAACGACACCTTTTATTCGTCGCTGGTATTGCTTTACTCGCTTTCGGTTTGCTTTGGTTTGGCCTGTTTACTGGCAATCAAAAGAGTCGGATTATTTCTTTCATTCATCCACTCGCCGATATTCAGGGCGCGGGCTACAACGCTTTTCAATCAACTATCGCGGTTGGTTCCGGTCAATTAACCGGCAAGGGCATTGGTCTGGGGACGCAATCGCGTCTTCGTTTCTTGCCGGAATATCAAACTGACTTTATTTTTGCCGCCTTCGCCGAGGAGTGGGGTTTTATCGGAGTGATTATTTTCTTTAGTTTATTCGGCATTGTTATCTGGCGAATTATCCATATTGCGATGTTGGGGGACACTAATTTCGAAACGCTCTTCGGCGCGGGGCTAGCGATTTTCTTGATGAGTCATTTTGCGATTAATGTGGGAATGAATATTGGTCTCTTGCCTGTGACCGGTCTTACTTTGCCTTTCACTAGTTACGGCGGGTCGCATCTCCTGACCGAATTTATCGGTCTGGGAATTTTAATGGGGATGCGTCGTTACTCCCGCGCTTTCCACCGCGATGATATCCACAACGAATTTCTCGGCGGGGTGTGAAAAAAGCGAAAAGCAAAAGGCAGTAGACTCTTTTAGGAATGTCTTACAAAACTCACGATCGTGAAATAACTAAGAACATGGTAAGATATTAAGATGGCTAGAACTGGCGGATTAACGACCAAAGCAAAAATTACTAAAGCCGTCCTCACGACCTTAACGGTCGGAGCTTTTATTACTCTAGCAACTGTTGCTCCCAATGCGCTGCAATTATTGGGTCCGTTGGTTGGTAAATCAAAACGCGGTTTATCTAATCGCCGTTACTATATCAAATCAACCATTGGGCG
>JAGVGK010000025.1 GCA_020057185.1 Minisyncoccota bacterium
AGACTACGCCGAGTCTAATCAAGCGCCAAATGGTTAAAATATGTTTCAAACAAAAGCTAATTTAAAATGGGAAACAACACGAAAGGTTACTTAACTCAATAATAATAATTATCGATAAAATGAAAACGAGAGCTTGGCGAGGAAAATGAAACTTTATGTCATCAGCGACTAGACCCGAATGCATGTAGAGTTCAAAATGTTCGGTAATTCGACCAAAAAGAGACCAGACTAAAGCCACGAACAATAGCGATCGAAAAAGGAAAGGGGTGAAATTGCTAAGACCGTTTGCTCCTGCAAGACCTGGAGCAGCTTGAATCAACCAATAGAGTTCAGAGATAAAAACATAAATTGATACGACAATAATTGGTATTTTTCTCGCCGGATTAACTACTTCGCGCATAGAATTGTAAATTGTAACACAAAGATTACTGTCCACACCCTAACCAAGTAGTAGCGATAGCAGTTACTTGGTACAAGTATAAATTCTAGGTGCGGGAAGCGTTGCTTCCCGCCAATGCTCGTTATTTTTGCACTCAACGCGCGCGATAACTATCAATCTTCGCGTGGTGACCGGAGAGGAGGATTTTGGGGACACGGGCATTGCAAATTGGAATAATGATGGGATTAAATGTTATCATAATTATTCAGCAATCAAATTTTTGATAATTTTTATCATCACCTCTTTTTCATTCGGATCGCTTTTGGCAACCAGAAGAGCAAGAGCAGTCAAAGCGTTATCACTAATTTTCTTTTCTCCGTTTGGGCGATAAAGATAATCAGATTTATCAAGGAAGTAGACAAAGAGAAAAGCTCCGGAGCGCTTGTTCCCGTCGGAAAACGGATGATCTTTGATAATTAAGTAAAGAATGTGTGACGCTCTGTCTTCAATGGTCGGATATAACTCTTTACCCCCGAATGTTTGATAAAGGCTTTTAATAATACTTACGAAACTGCCATCTCTTTCTTGACCGAACAGATCGCTAGCTTCACCTTTGGTCATCAATTCTTTCTTCAATTCGGCAATTATTCTCAAGGTATTTTCATAAGTCAAAGCAAATTTTGATTTTACGCCTCTGGTTTCTTTTATTTTGCCTTTGTCGTATTCGTCAAGAATAGTCAAGGTTTTGGCATATGATGCGAGTAAGTGTAAAAGTTCGCCCTCTTGTCCAGCCAATAATTCTTTTTTAGATTTTTTTTGTAAAAAACTGATTGCGGTTTGTAATTCTTTGAATTTTTCGCGGGCTTCTAGAAGGCGCTTCTCGTTTACGGCGTAGCCTTTGACCAAATAGTTTTTTAATATATTGGTTGCCCAAATCCTAAACTTTGTCGCTTGTTTAGAATTTACCCGGTAGCCGACGGAAATAATCACATCAAGATTATAATGATCAACTTTATATATTTTTCCGTCAGTTGCAGTTGTTGCAAAATTTGCAACAACTGATTTCTTGTTTAATTCATCTTTCTCAAAAATATTCTTTATATGCCTAGAAATAACCGACTTATTTCTGCCAAAAAGCATTGATACTTGGTCTAACGAAAGCCAGATGGTTTCCTTTTCCAAATGTACTTTTAAATCCACTTCCTTTCCCGTGGTTTTGTAGATAACTATCTCTCCTCTTTTTATGCTGCCTGCGTTGCCAATTTTTATCATATAATTATTTTTCACTTTCCCGTCAACTTGTCTGCACAAACAATATATCAAATCCAGCTTGAAAAAACTAGGTGCGCTGTGGTTCTAGTTTTCCAGCAACTTTAAAACTGGGAGGAAATTCCTCCCGAGAATGTTCGTTTTAGCGGGAACGGTAAGTGTCAATTTTCGCGTGATGACCGGAGAGGAGGATTTTGGGGACGCGGTAACGGCGACCATTGGCGGTGATGACTTCCGGGCGAGTGTAACATTCATGACTCGCGACGCGCCTCTCTTCGACTGATTGATCGTCGCCGAGAACGCCAGGCAGACGGCGTGTCACGGCATCGAGAATAATTAGTGCCGGCAGTTCGCCACCGGTCACGGTGTAATTACCAATCGAAATTTCTTTTACCTCGGCTCGAAGAGACGGGTCGGCTTTAAGCACTTTTTTGACCCGCGCATCGATGCCTTCATACCGTCCGGCGATGAGAACAAGCGGCGTCCCCTGCTTCGCCCATCGTTCGGCAATTTGGTTGGTAAATTCTTTGCCACCGGGTGAGAGAATTATGATGCGAGGTTTGGACTTACCTAACTTACCACGCCCAACCGCGCTAAGCGCGGCGCGAATCACTGGCTCGGCGCGGATCACCATGCCCGGCCCACCGCCGTATGGCCGATCATCAATGCGATAACGATTACCGCCGTATTTTTTCAAATCGTGAATGGAGACCCGAATCTTACCCGCGCGAAGTGCGCGGGCGACAATTGACTCGGCAAGATACGGTTGCACGAGTTTAGGAAACAGGGTGATGATGTGGAAATTCAATCGAGAAAAGTTTACTCTTCTTTCAAATCGGCCATCGCTTCGTCAACGGAAGCCGCCGCGCTTTTCGTTGGTTGACTGTCCATCGATGAAACCGGTCTCGAACTTCCCTCTGGTTCATTAATTTTTAGATTAACGCGAGCATTATTCTTCATCCCCACCACGCGGAGCAAAGTGCGAATCGCTTTGGCAGTATTCCCCTGTCGACCAATAATTTTCCCCATATCTTCTGGATGCACATCAAGCGAGAGCAAAACGCCCATCTCATCAACTTTGCGACTCACCTTAACTTCTTCGGGATGATCAATCAACGCCTTCACAACATAAGCTAGAAATTCCTGATCCATGTAACTTTCAGCCATAAAATAATCTTAAAATCTTAACTGTTAAACAGGCAGTGGTTCGACTGGAACTGCCGACTCAATAATAACAGGTTTTTCAGCTTTCGTCTCTTCAACTTTCACCTTGGGCTTTCGCTTGGGCAAGACATTAATCTTGGTCTTAGAGAGAATCTTGGCATCGACGAGCAAGTTGTGAACGGTGCCGGACGCTTGCGTACCAACGGACAACCAATATTTAATTCGATCCACTTTTAACACCGGCTTGCCCCGACGCGGATCATAAGAACCAACTGTTTCCAGCGTCCGACCGCTTTTCGTCCCCCGGCGACTATCCACCACCACGACCCGAAAGACCGTCTCATGTTTCCGTCCCACCCGTTGTAACCTGATCATTAACATTACCTAGACCTTAGCATATCTCAAATAAAAATGCTAGAGTGACGAGGTGAAAGAAAAATATATTGAGGGGATGATTCGGATTTCGGGTAAAGGAGTGGGATATGTCAGCGTGGATCCGAAAGCGCCGAGCATCGAAATTGATTCCGTTAAGCTCAAAACCGCCCTCCACGGCGATCGGGTTCGCGTGCTGATTCTGCCGGAAGCGATCGCCCCTAAAAATGGCATTGAGCAAAATCAAGCCGGCGAGGTCGTCGAGATTCTGGAACGGAAAAAGTTAGAATTCGTCGGCACTTTAGAAGATGGCGACGGTCTCTACTATTTGGTACCGGATGATAAAAGGGTCTACAAAGACATTTTAATCAGTCCGGATAAACTCAAGGGTGGAAAAGTTGGTGATAAAGTTTTGGCGCAAATTATTAAATGGGACGATCCGAAAAAAGATCCCCTCGGCGAAGTGATTGAGGTAATTGGACAACCGGGCGCGCACGAGACTGAAATGTTAGCGATCGTACTCGATCGCGGTTTCAAATCAATTTTCCCCGATGCCGTCGAAGCCGAAGCCCGAGCACTCAAGCAAGCCGAGACCACGAGCTTGCCCCCGCCTGACGGACGGGCAGGCATCGAAGCTAAACTCCGTCGCGATTTCCGCGACATTCTCACTTTTACCGTTGATCCGATTGATGCTAAAGATTTTGATGATGCACTTTCTTTCCGCCCACTTCCTGATGGGAATTATGAGGTGGGAATTCACATTGCCGATGTCTCGCACTATGTCCGACCGGGCACGGCGCTTGATACTGAAGCCCGTAAAAGGGCCACTTCCATCTATCTCGTTGATCGAACCATTCCGATGCTGCCCGAAACACTCTCGAATGATTTGTGTAGTTTGAAGGCGGATGAAGACAAGCTAACTTTCTCCACCATCGTCACGATGTCACTGACTGGCGAGATTTTGAAAACTGATTTCGATAAAACAATTATCCGTTCCGCCAAACGCTTTACTTATGAAGAAGGACAGGCGGTACTTGATAGTAAAGAAGGACCTTTTGCTCCCGCCCTTCTAACGCTCAACAAGCTTGCCTATGCCTTGCGCGCGAAAAAGATTGCCGACGGTGCCATCTCGTTCGAGAATGAAGAAATTAAATTTGAACTCGATCCGACCGGCAAGCCTATTCGGGTGTACAAAAAAATGCGTACTGATATTCACCTCTTAATCGAAGATTTTATGTTGCTGGCTAATCGGAAAGTGGCGGAATATGTTTCGAAACTTGTGCATGATGAACCGGGGCAATTCGTCTATCGCGTCCATGATGTACCAGATCGTGATCGGCTGGAGACGCTCGCCACTTTCGTCCGCCCGCTTGGTTATCGTTTACCAATGACGAAAGAGGGGGTCACCGGTCAAGCGATTAATATTTTTCTCAAATCTGTCGCCGGCACGCCGGAAGAAAGCATGGTCCGCACGGCGACAATGCGGGCAATGGCCAAGGCAATTTATGACATGAAAAATATCGGTCATTATGGTCTTGCCTTTCCTTATTACACTCACTTCACTTCGCCAATTCGCCGTTATCCCGATCTCATGGTTCATCGCCTGCTTGATCTCTACCGACAAGGTCAGCAACCATCAGCCGAGATGTTGGCGGATTACCGCCGACTCGCCGCGCATTGCTCGATGCGCGAAGTAGAAGCGCAAGATGCCGAGCGCGATTCGATTCGGTATAAACAAATCGAATTTATGGGCACGAAGGTGGGGCAAACTTTCACCGGCGTGATTTCGGGTCTCGCCAAGTGGGGAATTTTTATTCAAGAGAAAGAAACTCTCGCCGAAGGCATGGTGCGTTTGGCGACAATGAAAGACGACTTTTATATTTTCGATGAGAAGAATTATGCCATGGTCGGCAAAAACACCGGCAAGAAATATCGTCTCGGCGATCCCGTCCGCGTCAAAGTGATTCGCACCGACCTCCCCGCCCGCTTCATTGACTTCGAGTTTGTGCAGGACTAACTATCTGACACCAACTAATTATTCCATCCTTACACGATCGTGAGGAGTTGGTATAATGGTAGATATAAAATTATTTTCTCAAATTATTGTTTCGCATACTCCACCGCTTGGTCGAGTTTGATGGAAAGGAGGCGAGAGATGCCGTCCGAGCCCATCGTCACGCCGTAGATGACACCGGCGTGGGACATCGTCTCGCGGTTATGGGTAATGAGAATCAGTTGCGAGTGTTGGGCGAGCGTCTCCACCATCTCGCCATAACGGCGCGAGTTGGCTTCGTCGAGCGCCGCGTCGGTCTCGTCGAGAATCAGGAAGGGCGGCGGATTGACTTGCGACATTGCGAAGAGAAGCGCGATCGAAGTCAACGCCCGCTCGCCACCCGAGAGCATCTCGAGACCCTTGATGCGCTTGCGTGGCAAGGTGACGGACACTTCCACACCACGGATTTCTTCTTGATCACTATCTTCATCAGCTTCTTTATTATTATCTCCAGCTAAAGTGTCCTCTTCATCCCCCCTTGATCGCCGATCAATTGTGAGCAAGAGAGACGCCGTTCCGCCGTCAAAAAGGATGGCGAAAAATTCTTGAAATTGCTGGCTAATTTTTTCGAGACCTTGATCAAATTCCACCGCACACTTTTGTTTCAAATCAATTAAAACTAGCTGGAGCGAAGCGATACTCCTGACCAAATCCTCCGTTTCTCGAGCCAAGAAAGCGTCTCGTTCGCTCACCTGCTGATGCTCGGTCGCCACCTCGCGATTCTCTACCCCCATATCTTCCAATTGAATTTTCAGTCGTTCGATTTGACGGCGATTGGCTTCTTGTTTTTCACGATCAGCCATCTCTCCCGCCGGCACGAGCTCGGCAAAGCGGAGTAGTTCACGATCCGTGAGCAGGACCGCCTCGTCAAGTTCAATCTGGAAGCGCGCTTCGTCGCGCGCTAGAGTTTCTTCGCGCGCCGCGAACGCGGCGCGCTCGGTCTGACATTCCGCTTGCTTAAGTTTCAGTTCAAAAATTTCCCGTTCGGCGCCTTGCCTAGTTTCCCGCTCTTGCTCCCAAACATTCCGCGCCGTTTTGCGTTCCGCTTCCAGTTTAACAAATTCATCTGCCAATGCCGTTAATTTCTGATTAAGTTTTTCCCGTTCGGATTTCAATTTTTCCAACGCTTCGTTCCGCTCTCGCGATTGATTGACATCGCTGTTGCCACCCAAAGCTTTCAATCGTTGCCCCAATTCGGCGACTTTAACCAAGACGGCGCGGAGTTGCCCCAGATCATCAAGCGCCCCGGCGCCGGCAAGAGTAGCTTCCAGTTCGTTCGCTAAAATTGCCACCTCTGATTTGGCTACCATCTCTTCGCCCTTCGATTGAGAGACACTTTCCCACGCTTCCACTTGCCCCTCCAATCGCCCCACGGTGCGGTTAATCTCGTTGCGTTCTTCGGCTAACCGCCTTAAGTGGTCATCAAGACCGCGAAGTTTATCCGCCAACGGCGAATCAGTGTGCGCCGAACCTTTTTCCTGCGCGAGCGCTTCGAGCCGAGCGGTAATTCCGGCTAATTTTATTCGTGGTCCAGCGCTAACTTTTTCTACCACCTGTCTTTCATTGATTAAATATCGTTTCTCAGCGGAAAAATATTCGAGACACCGACGCTTGAGTTCGGCGCGCAACGATTGCGATCGTTCGATCTTCTCCATCTCCTTCTTGAGAAACCGGAGGTGGGGCGCAATTTCTCGACGCAAGAGCTCGACTTCGCGAAGATTGATTTGCGTCTTTTCTAATTTCCGTTCGCTTTCTAAAATTTGCGACTGATAAATCTTCAAACCCAAGGCGTCTTCAATCATTTGCCGTCGCTCCACCCCATTAGCGCTTAAAATTCGATCTGCTTCGCCTTGACTCATAATGTGATAACCAGAAGCGCCGATCGAGACCGCGTTGAGCAAGGTTGTGATATCGCGAAGCCGAACCGGCGAACCGTTAATCGTGTAAACATTCGTCCCGTCGCGATGCACTTCCCGACCAATCGTCACTTCATCATAATCGAGAGGAAATTTGTGATCGTGATTGTCGAACGAAACACTCACGCCGGCGCGATTGGCTCGACCAGTCCCACTGCCATTCCAAATAAAATCTTCGCCACGTCGTCCGCGAAGCGATTTGAGAGACTGTTCGCCCAGCACCCACCGACACGCTTCGGCAATATTGGACTTGCCCGAACCGTTCGGACCGACCACTGCCGTAATTGGCGCTTCGAACAGCAGTTTCGTCTTCTTGGCAAAAGATTTGAAACCGGTCAGTTCGAGGGCCGTCAATCGCATATTAATTTTATTCCGTCCAGCCGCGCTGTTTCAAGCCGGCGCGGGCGGCGACTTGTTCGGCTTCTTGTTTGGAGTGACCACTGCCCGTCGCCACTAATTCTTTGCCCAGATAAAGACCGACGGTGAAAGTTTTATCATGGTCGGGACCAGCTTCCCGCAACACTTCATACAACGGGGTCAGATCAACTTTCGCTTGCGCCTGCTCTTGGAAATAACTCTTCGCATCTTGGGAACGCCGTTCGGCAATGACCGCTTCGGTCCGCGGGATTAAATATTTTCCAATAAAAGCTTTCGCCGTTTCAAACCCCTGATCAAGATACAGCGCCCCAATCAAGGACTCGAAAGTGTTGGCGAGAATCGCTTGGCGCGCGCGATCGCTATCCTTGGCTTCGCCCCGTGACAAGAGCAAATAATCGTTCATCCCGAGATCCAACGCGACTGAAGCAATCGTCACGGTGTTGACGAGCGCGGCGCGATAAGTGGTCAAGTCACCTTCCGTTTTATCCGGATAACGATGATAGAGATAATCCGTCGTCGCGAGTTCGAGCACCGCGTCGCCGAGGAATTCTAGCCGTTCATTGTGACCAATATCAGATCGTGCGCTTTCATTGAGATAAGAACGATGAGTAAAAGCTTGTTCGAGTAATTTCGGATTACGGAAAGTAATGCCGATGGCCGTTTCGAAAATATGGAAATCCGGTCGAGACATAAATTATTAATTATTAGAAAGACGATTAAGGGCGCGAGTCACAATCGGCATAATATCATCATACATTTTTAGTTGCATCACCGACTCGAGCGGGAACCACCGCGCGTCGTCGAGACCTTGATTTTTATTTAAATGGAGTTGAGAGCGATCTTTAGCTTCAGCGAGATAATAGTTGACTCGTTTTCTGATCTTGCCTTTCTCTGGATCGCTCGCCACATATTCATTATCGCCCAGCGCTTCTTTAATCGTCAAATCGAGCGAGATTTCTTCCTTCACCTCGCGCTCGGTCCCCGCTTCAACCGTTTCGCCCTTTTCAATATGTCCTTTCGACAGCGTCCAGTAGCCGAAAATGTCGTGGACAAAAGCTAATTCATATCGACCGTCGTCGAGCCGAGTATAAACGACCGCACCGCCTAAATTCTCAATCGGCATATCTTCATAACGGATATCTTTGGCGCGGCGTTTCTTAGCGGGAATATCATCTTTCCCCGGCTCGCCCATCTCTTTATAAACCGTGCCGAGCACGCCATTCACAAACTTCCCACTATTTTCGCCACCGTAAGTCTTGGCCAATTCAATCGCTTCGTTAATCGCCACGCGCGCCGGCACTTCGTGCCGATCAGCGAAAAGCAATTCCCACAAACCAACCCGAAGCACATTGCGATCAATAATCGCGATCTTCTCAATCGGCCACTCGGGCGCCGCCTTCTCGATGATGTGATCCAGTTTCGCTCGCTCGGCAATTACTTGATGTACAAGTTGATGGACAAAAATTTGATCGTCGAGACCGGGCGCAAATTCATTGATATTCCGTTTGGCAATCTGGTCAATCACTTCTTTTTGCTGTCCATTGAAATCCCACTCAAAGAGTGATTGCACCGCAACGCTTCTTGACAAATGCCTATTGGCCATTGATAAATTAAATCCGCCATCGCGGATAAATAAAAAGACCGAACGAGAGCTAGCCCTTTTTCTGCTCGAGCTCTTTCTCCTTACGCTTCTTCTCTTTCTTGGTCAAACGAGCGAGGACATTAATTACCTCGCGATCGCGGTAGAAGCCACAGTTGCCACACGCGACATGACAGCGCTTCATTTGGGCACACTTCTGGCACGGCGCGAGTCGCGGCGCGACGAGCGCGTGATGCGACCGGCGATTGCCGGTATGCGCCCGCGTATGTCTCATTCGTACAACCATAACTATATCCTAGCACCCTTCTTGTCCGCGAGCAAATTTTTTAAAATTGTGAATTAGTCGTGAGCTGGTAGAACAATCTTAAACGGCAAATCGCCGGAATCACAAGTTTGAGTGCCCGCTAGACAAACTTGGATTTTATAATTTCCAATCATAGCCACTGTGCCTGAATCCCATTCTGTTCCACCGGGCAAAACATTTCCGACAATCCAGTTATATAAACCGCCAGAAACATTTCGGACAATAGTTTCTCCTTGAGTTGGAGAGCAAGGACCACCATCACTACAACTTTGGAACTTTAACATCACATCAACCCTCGAATTATTGGTCGTGTTCCATCGTATAGGAAGATTAGCGCCTCGAGTCCATTCTTCCCCGCCGTTTGGTGAAAGAACCGTGACAGAAGTGGGACGTGAAATAAAAGAGGAAAGAATGGTCTTGAAGAAATTCTCTTCTTGGCTTGGAATAATTACGCCTGGAACATTAAGATATTTTTGATAATCTGCGTTAATGGGTTTAAACTCAGAGATAAAAGATCGGGACACGAACAAAGTCTTGTTTGTAGATAATGGGAAATAATAAGCGAAGTTTCCACATCCCTCTGCGCCACTTGTAATTCGATAACCGTGCAAAGAACCGATGTCGAATTGATCAATGAAACCAGGTGAAGTTTGTAATGCGCTACCTTGGAAAAACTGCTCTACCAAATCACCGCGATTTGCTCGCATTGTGTCCTTAAGACTAGTACCAAATACTTTCAGCGAAACATTAAAGTCTGTAATTTTATCGAGTGGTTGACCATCGCCTCTAAAATCACATGGATTAGGATGACGATAAGCAACAGAGTGAGTTAAGAAAACACTTTCTTCCTGTGGAGTAAGTGAGGCGGAGAGAAGAGATGGATATTGAAATTGAAACGAATTACCAAGATAAGTTTTTAGATTCCCATTGTTATTGACGGGGGCTTGCCCTTGCAACATCGATAGTTGTTGTTGGAGCAGTTGAACCAAAGATTGGAGCAAGTGAATAAGCGTGGCGATTTGATCTGGTTGCGATGTTTGAGTTTGAGCACTAACAAAAACTGGACTTATAATAAACGACATCACCAACAAACCAACAACAATATATTTTTTCATATCTGCGAAGTGTACCAGTTAAGTAAAAAAAAAAAATGAACAAAGTTATCCACAGGTCAAGATTTATAAACCTTCCTATACCACATCCGCACGATCGTAGAGTTATGGATAGGAGAGTTTAAAATTAATGTTTTGGGCAAAAATTTTTAAGAAACGAGCGGCGATGGAGGGGCGAGAGGCCGTGACGGTGGAGAGCGCGATAGTGCGCTCGCGTACCGTAACCTTTGTGAATTTCAAAACCGTAATGGGGGGAAATTTTAGCCAAACGAATCATTTTTCGATCGCGAGTCACTTTAGCCACAATCGAAGCCAGCATAATCAGCGGGATTTTTTCGTCACCACGAATAATCGTTTTTTGATTTTTATAAATTTTCGGTGCGTGGAGACTGCCATCGAGTAAGATCCGGCAACGCTCTGGTTCCAAATTAAGCCGATCCAAACAACGCTTAATTCCAATTTTCACCGCCCTCACAATCCCCTGCCGATCAATAATTTTTTCACCGACTAACGACACGGCAAATTTCAACTCGCCATTTTTCTGTTTCTGCTTCAACCACACGAACCACTGCTCGCGTTTTTTCGCCGACAACTTTTTCGAATCCCGCAATCCGCCAGCTGGCGGACCAAAGCCAAGGTCGAACCTTTCAGTGCCAAGGTTCGACCTTAAATCACTGTCAAGGCGGTGCCTTGACATGAGAGCGACCGCGGCGACACTAACCGGTCCCGCCAATGGCCCCCGTCCCGCTTCGTCAATGCCAATCACATATTTAATCGTTTTTGTTTTCTTCCTCATCCTTAATAGTTTAACAAAAAACCGGGGACACAGCGTGTGTTCCCCGGTATCCTCTTGTTTTAAGACAAACCCAATTCGACCAACACCTCGCTAAGTGGTCTAACCTCTGTCTGGTCTTTTGGCCAACCATCGACCGCTTTTTGAGTTTGATCGTGCGACTTCTGGTGTTTCGTCATGCAAGCCAACCGTTGGGTGCATGTCTCATGGCTCAAAATAAAATACGGTGGATAAGGTTTCCCATCTGGGTGAGGATTGCGCTTGACATCATCCTCTCGCCCTTCTCTCAAAAATAAAGCATGAATCGCCAACGGACCCAAAATCGGGTTTGTCTCTGATAAATTTCCCCCAAAACATCTTTTGGGAGCCATGACATAACTGAGGAAACTATCTTGCTTTTTTCGAGGAGCCTGAACTTTTTTCTCCGCCACTTTCACAGTTTGGTCTGATCCTTTTGATTTCGATTCCTTTTTGTCGCTCATGTCTAACCCCCATGACTATTTATCACCACTGTTCAATGTCCAAAACGCTACTCAAAATCTAATCCTAACAACGACCGCTGTCAAGCGACACGCTATGCTATAATCCGAGAATCATGAGTTTCGTTCATCTTCATAATCACAGCAATTACTCGCTTTTGGACGGGCTATCTAAGATTGATGGAATGGTAGCTAAAGCCAAACGGCTTGGGATGCCAGCGCTAGCACTGACGGACCATGGTAATCTCTACGGCGCGATTGAATTTTATAAAGCCTGCAAAGCCAACGACATCAAACCGATCATTGGGGTGGAAGCCTACATCGCCAACCGCAGTCGGCACGACAAAGAACCAAACATCGACAATAAACGCTATCATCTTACTTTGCTCGCTAAGAATAAAACTGGTTATCAAAATTTAATTAAACTGGTCACCGCCGCGAACCTCGAAGGTTATTATTACAAACCGCGAATGGACAAGGAACTGCTGGCTCAACATCACGACGGAATTATTTGCCTCTCGGGTTGTATGGCCAGCGAACTCGGCCGGGCGCTTCAACATAATGATTCGACTCGCGCCGAAGTAATTATTCGCGACCATCAAGAAATTTTCGGCGCGGAAAATTATTTCTTGGAGATCATGCATCATCCGAAAATTGAAACCCAAATCGCAATCAAACTAGCCACAATTGAACTGGCGAAAAAGTTTAAAATCCCGCTAGTCGCCACTCACGATTCTCATTACCTTGAATCGGACGACGCCAAAGCTCACGATACTCTGGTTGCCATTCAGCAAAATAATTTTGACGATAACAAACGGTTCTCCGCGGTCGGCGAAGATTTTTCTTTCATTGATCAAACGGAGGCCTCCAAACTTTTTGCCGATACCCCCGAAGCGCTAGCCAACACTCTGCGGATCGCCGACCTCTGTTCGCTGGAATTGGAACTGGGCCAATGGGTTTTCCCGCATTATCCGCTCCCGATTGGTCAGAGCTATGATCAGTTGCTCACCCACCAAGCTCAAGAACGATTAATCCCCTACTTAGTTGATCGATCAAATTATGCAGAAGAAGCTAAACTGCGACTTGAATATGAACTTAATATTATTATCAAAAAGGGTTATTCGCCTTACTTCCTCGTGGTCTCGGACATCATCAATCACGCTCGCGCTCAAGGAATTTTTACCAACACTCGGGGCTCCGCCGCCGGTTCTTTCGTCTCTTATCTGCTCGGAATTACAGGCGTTGATCCGTTGGTTTACAAATTACCTTTCGAGCGTTTCTTAAATCCGGATCGGCCGTCACCACCGGATATTGATATGGACTTCGCCGACAAACGCCGAGATGAAGTAATCAGTTATGTTAAACAAAAATACGGCGAGGACAAAGTGGCGCAGATCGGGACTTTCGGTTCGATGATGGCGCGCGGGGCGGTGCGCGATGTCGCCAGGGCGCTCGGCTTCCCTTACGCGGTCGGTGATCGAATTTCTAATTTAATTCCTTTGGGTTCGCAAGGTTTCCCCATGACCATTGCCCGGGCGCTCGAGCTCACACCGGAACTCAAAGAAGCTTACGCGCGCGAACCAGACACCAAACAAATTATTGACCTCGCCGAGAAGATCGAGGGCGGACCGCGGCATATCTCCGTTCACGCAGCCGGCGTGGTGATTGCGCCGACCGCGCTCACCGATTATGTGCCCGTGCAACTTGATCCCAAGGGCGGAAAAATTATCACTCAATATGATATGTACGCGGTCGAAGATACCGGTTTGCTTAAATTAGACTTTCTGGGAATTCGTAATCTTTCTATTCTGGAAGATTCGATTCGGTTGGTGAAAAAAATTCATGGTTTAGTAATTCAAATTGATGAAATTCCGCTAGATGACAAAAAAACTTTCACCCTTTTAGCTAAGGGCGAAACAAGCGGACTCTTCCAATTAAACGGGAGTGGTATGACCAAGTGTCTCAAGGAACTTCGGCCAACCACGATTCATGACATCAACGTGATGGTCGCTCTCTACCGGCCCGGACCGATGGATAACATCAACGAGTACATCGCTCGCAAGCACGGGCAAAAGCCGGTTAAATTCTTCCATCCCAAAATGAAAAGCTTTCTGGAGACGACTTACGGCGTGCTGGTTTATCAGGATGACCTCTTGATGACGGCGATCGAGGTCGCCGGTTATTCGTGGGGTGAAGTGGATAAATTTCGAAAAGCGGTCGGTAAAAAAATTCCGAAAGAGATGGCCAAACAACATCTCCTCTTCGTTGATGGTTGTATCAAAAATAGTGGAATGAAAAAAGATAAAGCCGAAGAACTTTGGGATTTGTTTGAGCCTTTTGCCGGTTACGGTTTCAATAAAGCGCACGCCGCGAGTTATGGGAAAGTGGCTTATCAAACCGCTTATATGAAAGCGAATTATCCGGCCGAATATATGACCGCCGTGCTCTCGGCGGAATCGGGCGACATGGAAACCATCGCCGAAGCCATTATCGAATGTGGGCGTATGGGTTTGCCAGTTTTACCGCCCGATATTAATGAAAGTTTTGGCGATTTCACGGTGTTGAGTGACAAAATTCGTTTTGGTCTTTATACTATAAAAAATCTTGGCACAGAAATTGCTGAAGTAATTGTGACCGAACGGAAAAAGAAAGGCCCTTTTATCTCTCTCCCTAATTTCCTCGAACGAATTACTCACCGCAACTTAAATAAAAAATCGCTAGAAGCCCTGATCCAAGCCGGTGCGTTCGATTCATTGGGAATTGATCGAGCAACAATTTTGGCTAATCTCGATCGCTTGCTCGCTTACAATCGTGATGTCGGCGTCGATCGCCAAAATCAGGGTTCGCTCTTTACCTTGATGGCCGATACTTCCAGTGTGCCGAGTTTGAAACTTGATCCGGCTCCGCCGGCAACACTTCAAGAAAAACTAGCTTGGGAAAAAGAACTGCTCGGTCTCTATGTCTCCGGTCATCCACTCGAACCGTATCGCGCGAAATTCACGGAAGCAAACAGTATTAAAAATCTCAAACAGAAAAAAGAAAACACTGCCGTCGTCGTCGGCGGTTTGATTGAAGAAGTTCGGCCAGTCATGACCAAACGCGGTGACCGAATGGCTTTTTTCAAGCTCGCCGATTTCACCGACCGAATTGAAGTCGTCGCCTTCAGCCGGCAATATGAACAATACAAAGAACTGCTCGTCGCCGAAAAGTGCATCGCGATCCGCGGGCAACTTTCACTAAGAAACGGTGAGGCCAGCATCGTCCTTGAGAGCGCGAAGGAATTAGTGTAGAATATTTTCAATGGAAGAACGAGACCACAAGAAACTAGGACCACAGTTGGGTTTATTTTATATCGACCCAATCGTCGGAAAAGGTTTGCCGATGTTTTTACCAAAGGGCGCAATTATCAAGCGCTTGTTAGAGCAATATATCATTGAGGAAGAAACCAGGCGCGGTTACCAACATGTCCATACGCCAGATATTGCCCGATTAGAACTTTATAAGAAATCCGGCCACTACCCGCATTATCAAGATTCAATGTACGCGCCGATTGAGATTGACGATGAGCAATACATGCTTCGGCCGATGACCTGCCCGCACCACTTTCAACTCTATCTCTCCGAACCACACAGTTATCGTGACTTGCCAATGCGCATTGCCGAACTGGCTCAACTCTATCGTTATGAACAATCCGGCGAACTGATGGGCTTGCAACGCCTGCGAACTTTCTGTTTAGCTGACGCGCATATTATTTGCGCCTCCGAGGAACAGGCGATCGAAGAAATCGACCACGCTCTTGATTTGATTGAGGACATCACTAAAGTTTTCGGACTATCTTTAGGCGAAGACTACCGTTATCGACTTTCCCTCGGCGATCGCAACAACAGCGAAAAGTATTTCAAGAATGATCTCGCGTGGGAAAAAGGCGAAAACTTGCTTCGCGAGTTAATGAAAAAACGCGGACGAAAATTTGAAGAAGCGCCGAATGAAGCCGCTTTCTACGGCCCCAAAATTGATATTCAAATGAAAAATACTAATGGCAAAGAAGACACTGCCTTTACCGTCCAATATGATTTCGGTATGCCGGAGCGCTTTGATCTTTCTTATACGAATCAAGACGGCGTGAAGCAAAGAGCTTTCGTGGTTCATCGTTCTTCCATTGGCGCAATCGAACGACTAATGGCTTTCCTCATCGAGCACTATGCCGGCGCTTTCCCGCTCTGGCTGGCACCAGTGCAAGTCCTTATTTTACCGATTAGTGATACACATAATGATTATGCGAAACAAATATTTGACGAATTAAAACGAATGGGAATCCGGACAGAAATAAATTTGGATAACGAAACTTTGGGCAAAAAAATCCGCGCTGGCAAAACTCAAAAAATTCCTTATCTTGTGGTCATCGGTGACAAAGAAGTTTCCAGCCAAACCCTCACGGCCGAAGGCCGCACCGAAAAACTCGAGGGTCTCACTGTCGCCGATTTCATTACTCGTCTGCAAACTGAGATTAAAGAGAAGAAATAAAAAAAGACCACCCACGGTTCGGTCTTTCGACTCGTAACCTCCTGTGTGGGTGGTGGCCTGTACGCTAGGCGCGGAAAGCAACGCTTCGGTCAGGTATTTGGCATGATATACCTTTACTATTTAGATGTCAAGCGTCGCGAGTTTAGCATGTGTTTGGATGAAGATTTTGCGGGGTTCGACTTCGTCGCCCATGAGGGTGGTGAAAATGTGATCGGCGGCGGACGCTTCGTTCACCGTCACCTGCCGAAGCACGCGCTTTTCCGGATCCATCGTCGTCTCCCATAGTTCTTCGGGATTCATTTCACCGAGACCTTTGTAACGTTGAATACTAATTTTGCCTTTCTTCGTCACTGTTTCGGTTTCTCCTTCTCCTTCTTCTTTTTCTTCCCCGCCAGATTCGAGAAGACCACTGCCTCCAAGCTGTTTAACCACCTTGTCCCGTTCGTCATCCGAATAAGCGTAGTGGAGCATTTTGCCCTGCTTTAATTTATAGAGTGGCGGTTGGGCAATATAGAGATAACCGCCAGCAATGATCGGTTGAAGATAACGATAAAAAAGCGTGAGGAGAAGTGTCCGAATATGCGCCCCGTCTACATCGGCATCGGTGGCAATAATAATTTTGTGATAACGAAGCTTATCAATCGCCAAAGTATCGCCAATGGAAGTGCCAAGCGCAATGATTAGCGATTTAATTTCTTTAAACGCCAGAATTTTATCAAGCCGAGTTTTTTCCACATTCAAAATTTTACCTTTAAGCGGTAAAATGGCTTGGGTTTGCCGGTCCCGACCTTGTTTGCTCGAACCGCCGGCCGAGTCCCCCTCGACAATAAAAAGTTCGGCGTCTTCCGCTTTCCTCGTTTGACAATCCGCGAGTTTGCCAGGCAAAGTCATCCCCTCAAGCGCGCCTTTGCGCAAGACACTATCCTTCGCCGCCTTTGCCGCTTTGCGAGCCTCCAGCGCGAGCAGAACTTTGCCGAGAATTAGTTTGGCTTCATCAGGATTCTCTTCTAAATATTGCGCGAGGGCCTCGCTGAAAACTGTCTCGACTGCCCCGCGCACTTCCACATTGCCGAGCTTTGCCTTCGTCTGACCTTCGAATTGCGGATTCTTGAGTTTGACCGAAATCACCGCCACAATTCCCTCGCGCACATCATCGCCAGTCAAGCTGTCGTCATTCTCTTTAATAAAATTATTCTTCTTACCATAAGAATTGAGCTCGCGCGTCAACGCCGTTCGAAAACCAGTCAAGTGCGTTCCGCCTTCCGGCGTAATCGTGTTGTTGGTATAACTCACCTCGCGCGGGGTGATGTCATCAATATATTGGAAAGCCACTTCCACATTGACCCCGTTTGATTCCTTCTCGACATAAAAAACGGACTTGTGAATCGGCTTCTCATTCTGGGTGTGGAAACGGACAAAGGATTGAAGCCCGCCTTCGAAATAGAAAGTCTGCGACGGTGCAATTAGATCGAGTTCGGTCAGATAGAGCGTCGAATTTTCAAAAATTTTTTGATCTAAATTACGCGCATCAATCGTTCGGATTCGAAGTTTCTTAACTAGATAGGCCTGACCGCGAAGATGATTAACCACTCGCTCCCAATCATAAACCAATTCGGAAAAAACTTGGGCATCGGGCTTGAACATCACCACCGTACCGTGGAGATTCGACGAAGCAATTTTTTTCACCAATGCTTTCCTTACTCCCCGCGCGTATTCTTGGAAATATTGTCCACCGTCTCGATAAACCCAGACGCGCGTCCACTCCGAGAGCGCGTTCACCACCGACGCGCCGACGCCGTGCAAACCGCCGGCGATATTATAACCCTCACCTTCGAACTTTCCGCCGGCGTGAAGGGTCGTCATCACCGTCTCGAGCGCCGAGACTTTAGTCTTCTTGTGTATTGAGACGGGGATACCGGCGCCGTTATCGGTAACGCGTACCACACCGTCAGGTAAGAGCGCCACTTCAATCTCGTCGCAGGCGCCGTTCATCGCCTCATCACGCGAGTTATCAAAAATTTCCACCAACAAATGATGGAGTCCGTCCGCACCTGTCGAACCAATATACATGCCCGGGCGCTTCCGCACCGGCTCCAGTCCTTCGAGAACTAGAATGTCATCCGCGTCATATTTCCGTTGTTTCTTAACCTCTTTTGGCATTGTTTATGATGTCTAATTCTACCATTTTTCCACCCCTCCATACACTTGACAACAAAACTCGAATATGCTAGCCTAAAGGCGGATGGTTGGCGCGGCTGACCAATTTTGAACAACAAGAAATAGGAGATAACTGCATGAGATCCGAGAGAAAAACGAAGCAAATCACAAATCAACAGGAGAGAATGTCGAACCTTGTTGATCTGAAGTCTGAAGATCCCATCGAAGCAGTCATCAGGGCATTGGACCTTTGTGCCCCAATTCAAGAATGTCTCAAGCTCTTGACTTATCGGGAGCGCGAGACCATCAGACTACGCTTTGGTATCGAGGATGGTTACACTCATACCGGCGAAGAGATTGGCAAGCTACTTGGAGTGACTCGCGAAAGAGTCAGGCAACTAGAGGCGAAGGCTATCAGAAAACTGTGGGGTTTCCTTGCTTCTCGTTGAGACTTACTGAACCACGAATGCACGTCCGAAACCACGCCACTGCGCCACTCTCACGAGTTGCCGGTGGCGTTTTTTTATTTTTCAAAAACAAAAAAGCAAATATACCATAACGCCACGATCGTGTAATTACGGTATAATTTAGTTAAACCAAATTATTCAAGATTCGAGTTGGAAATGTAATTTTAATTCTGCTTCGTTGGTCGGATTTAATAATTCGCCGTAACGGACAAAAGGGCGAAGTTCGAAAAATTCGACAATAAAATCAATTTGATCGCGACAAGGGTAAGGGTAAACAAAAACTGATTTCTGCCATTCATAAAAACCAAGTTCGCGAAGTTTGAGTCGAAGAGCATCTCGACCGCGACGCTTCTTCTCTGGCACATCAAAAAACACTAGGTGCCATCGCCCGTCCCAACGAGTTGGTTTAGAAATGGTGAGATTATCAATATTGGCTTGAATAACTCTTCTCTGCCCCGCTTCGGTTAAAACAATTTTAATGGAACCATCTTGATGTTCCCGATATTCTATCAACCGACCATATTTAAATTCGTTCAAAACACGATACAGATACTGGCGATCAATTTTCTTCCATTCTCTAGCCATAGAACGAATAATAAAACTCTGTTTACTAACCGATCGTGTCATACTTAAAGTTATTCCCGCTTCTAAAAGCAATAAAATTTTCTGCTTACGCGGACTACGCCAAACCTGTGTTCCTTTAGTTTTAATTCTAGCCATAAAGCTAATTATACTATAACGCCACGATCGTGTAAGTACCGTATAATCTAAAAACACAAATAAAAGCCCCGGGCGAGTGGCGCGGGGCTTAAACGATCATAAGGACAACAACATCATCGGGTCCGAAAGACTCGGTCAACTTCCGAGAACGCGAGCTTAAACGATCGTCAAGAAGATAAAGACCGCGAACCCGTTCAAACATATTCTCGTCACGATAGGTCGTGCCGGGAAACCAAATGTTACGGTTTTTGTTGCCCCTTAACCACTCCAACCAAGAGATAGGTAAATATCTGGGATGTCGCCGGGCCCAATCAAGGATACAAGCATTGGCCGCGTGCCGATCTCTAATCCATTTAATTAGCTTCCTGACGAGGACTCGTTTACCGCTCTCTTGAATCTCCGACTGATAGAGTTCAAATTCAGTCGGGTTCCAAACCCATGGTTTTAAACTTCGATTATGTCTACATTTTTCTAAACCATGAACTGAACAGGGATCAAGGTCTGTTTTGATTATCAGATCAATCTCTACAATTTCCCTAATTCCCTCCAACGCTTCACGGACTAAGCACAGGAAACACGGATCGAGCAAGCGCGCGGCGTGTTCAGTGGTAAAGCCGGCTCTTTCCATGGCTCGCTGTAGTTGCAAGAGATATTCAAGTTCGAGTTTTAGTTTATCATCGCTCATCCGATCCTCCTTTCTTGTTTGTTTTGTAAATGTTCTGTTTGTTCAAAAGCTAAACCAACCCTAGCAAATTACTTCCTAAATGGCAATTTTATGTTTACAATAGAGGGATGGTTGAATATGTGATCTCACTTGACGAAGAGAAGCGCTTATTGGCGAAATTAGCCCAACGCGGAGACACCGAGGCCGAACGCCTTCGGCGCTTCCTTAATTTGCCCGACCTCTCGCGCGCGCCCGACAGTCCCCTTCACGCGATTGTCGAGCAAGTGAAGAATTTGCCTCTCTTCAAAAACTTCGACCTGATCACCATTCCCGAAATTGTTTCCGCCAAAATTAGTTTCGATTTATTTAATTTCGCTCCGGATCATCCGGCGCGCAGTCATTCCGATACTTACTATCTTGATGAAGAAAATATTTTGCGGACTCACGACACAGTGATGTGGTATTACTATCTCAATCATCCCGAAATTAAGAAAAAAATTGTTGCCCAAGAATCACTCGGCGTCCTCTGCTACGGTAAAGTTTATCGCAAAGACGAAATTGATCGTCGCCATTTGAATGTCTTTCATCAGATGGGCGGATTATATTTAGTCCCCGATTCGCACCCCACTCTAACGATTGACGATTTGAAGAAAGTGCTGATCGATATTACTCAAAATCTTTTCGGCTCAAAAATTAATCTTCGTTTCAACCCCGACACCTTCCCCTACACTGATCCGAGTTTGGAAGTGGAAGTGAATCCGCCAGCCGGCGGAAATAAACAATGGATTGAAATTTTGGGTGGCGGACTGCCAAGAAAAGAAGTGCTGGCGAACTTCGGTGTCCATGGTTATCACGGCTGGGCGTTCGGCTTCGGCCTCGAACGGCTCGCGATTTTGAGTCTGGATTTGCCGGACATTCGACTGCTCTGGTCAGCCGATCCGCGAGTGAAGAAACAATTGAAATTGGGCCACCAATATCAAGCGGTTTCTAAATATCCGCCAATCACGCGCGATATCTCGTTCATCGTGCCTAACTCGTTCATCCCGAATAATTATTTTGATTTAATTCGTGATCTCGGTGGTGATTTAGTCGAGGAAGTGACGCTCTTAGATAAATACGAGAACGCCACCAAGTTCGGCGCGGAAAAAATAAGTTATACCTATCGAATTATTTACCGCCATCTCGATCGAACTCTGACTAACGAAGAAATCAACAGCTTGGACGAAAAAATCCGCGCCCGCACCGCGAGCGACTTCTTGGCCGTTCTCCGTTGAAGCCAGCGGTCGGGCTTGAACCGACGACCTACGGTTTACAAAACCGTTGCTCTACCAACTGAGCTACGCTGGCACATCTACATTCTATAACATAAATCACAAAATCGTTGCGTTACCACTAAGTCCCGACGCTTCGGTCGGGAGGCCGACTAATACGTCGGCCCTACGCTGGCGAGTTTCTAACTAACGAATATCCGCCCGACGAACCATCTCCTCTTTATAATCTTTAATTTGCTCGAGAAAAAAGGAGACTGAACCGCGATGGCGATCACTGGGTGTCTGCCCGCGACCGCGAACCGCGTCAATAAGTAAGGCGAAACGTTTTTCGATTCGAGTTAAAACCATGCGTCCCAATGACGCGAGCGTGTGCAAAGCCACCAAAAAGCGAATGGACAAATATTTAACGATGTAACGAACCGCCGTAATCAAGCTGTGAGCGGTGGTGGTAATGACCGGTTCTAGAATCTCACTCGTCGATCGAGAAGCAACAGAGAGATTGGTCAGGCGTTGACCTTCAATAATAATTAAACCAAGCATCGCGAGCGAGCTACCGACAATTAGAATAATAGAAATTATAAATAACATAAAATTTTAAACATCTGCCCGCGCATCGAGACGATGCCACGCGCCAATCTCGATGCGTTCACCGAACTTCTGAATCGCGCTCTTGATTAAATCGGCAACAGTTTGATTAGGATCTTTGACAAATGGTTGAGCCAGAAGTTCGGTGACATCCTGCGGTCCCATGGCCGCAACATGCATTGCTAAATCATCGGCGAGTAAACGGAAATCTTTATTCTTGGCGACAAAATCCGTTTCGGATTGAAGCTCGAGTAAGGCGCCAAGCGTACCGGTGGAATGAACATAAGCGCTCACCGCACCCGCCCCCAGCGTCCGCGACGCCTTCTTGCCAGCGATCTGTTCACCCGCCGCCTTCAGCCAGTCGATCGCCTTATCTTCATCCCCCGCCACCGCCTCGAGCGCTCGTTTGCATTCAGCAATCGAGATGCCCGTTCGATCACGAAGTGATTTAATTTGTTTGGCGGAAATCATAGAGGTAATACTGGCGCTGGTGTCTCAGCGAGTACTTTGCCTGATTCATAAGCCACAGCTAAAGCTTCAACAAAATATTCAATACTCGACACACTATTGTCATTACCCACAATTGGATAATCAACTAAATTTAAGTTGCAATCGGTGCTCGAGACACTCACGACTGGCACGCCGACTCGGCGCGCTTCGGCAACCGCGATTTCTTCGGCGTCAGAATCGATGACAAAAACGGCGCCAGGCAGTTTGGTTAGAGACACGAGACTAGCAAAATATCGTTCCAAATCTTGGATCTCCTTATCCAATTTCGCGCGTTCTCGTTTGGTGTAAATTTTGAAACCGCCACTAGCGCTCTCGCTCTTCAACGCCTCAAGCCGATCAATCCGCCGACGGATCTCGGTAAAATTCGTGAGCGTTCCACCGATCCACCGCGTAGTAACATAAGGCATACCAATTCGGCGCGCCACCCGCTCCACCGCCGACGACGCTTCGGGCTTCGTCCCCACCAGTAATAATTGCTTCCCGCTCTGGCCAATTTCTTTAAGGAAATCTTTCGCTTTCTCTAACGCCAAAATCGTCTGATCGAGATCAATAATCGTCGCTTTATTTTTAAAACCGTAAATATACGGCTTCACCGACGAGTGTCGGCGCGACCGCGAGTAACCATAATGCGCCCCGCGCGCAAAAAGCTCTTCAATCTCCGGCGATTCAACCTTATTTATCATACTGAAGAGTATAGCAGAGGACCAGCTGTTTGCAAAGCGGTGATAATCGGTTCGATGTCGCCGGCGAAAATGCGGTCGAGGTTGTGCCAAGATTGTTTCAAGCGATGGTCGGTGACGCGATCTTGGATAATATTATAAGTCCTGATCTTCTCCGAACGATCGGCGGTGCCAATTTGATTACGCCGTTCGAGCGCCGCCGATCCTGCCACCGCCGTGTCGTGAATTGTCGCCAGTTTATTGCGCAAAATTAGCATCGCTTTATCTCGATTACGGCTCTGGCTTCGTTCACTCGTGCACCGCACTACCATCCCCGACGGTTTGTGCGTCACTCGCACCGCCGTCTCCACTTTGTTAACATTTTGCCCACCGGCACCACCGGAACGGCTGAAAGTCACTTCAATATCGCTCGGGTTGATTTCAAAAATGGCGGTTTGACGAAGGGGAATAACCGCGACCGACGCGGTGGAAGTGTGAACTCGCCCGAGTTTCTCGGTCGCCGGCACGCGTTGGATCCGATGCACGCCACTTTCGTAATGCAACGCCAGCTCGGCACCCGCGCCGGATATTTCAAAAGTCGCTTCGCGATAACCACCAAGTTCAGACGCTGATTCCGCAAGCCGAGTGAACGACCACCCGCGAATCGCCGCATAGTGTTCATACATTGAAGCTAGCTTCGCTGCGAACAAAGCTGATTCTTCACCGCCGGCGCCGGCGCGAATCTCTAGTATCAAATTGACTTTATCAGATTGATCAACATCACTAACAGAATTTTTCGAATTCGCCTCGCTGGCAATAATTTGCTCGGCTTGCCGATAGAGTTCAGTTTCTTGCTCGGCTAATTCGCGAATTTCTTGCCGAGCAAGCTCGGTCATTTCGCTATCACTCGTCGCGAGACGCTCGAGTTCAGCCATTCGTTCGCGAAGCCGTCCGGCTGCCAACGCCAGATAAGCCGTCTTAGGATTGTCCCGAAAGATCGCCCACTCCATGTGAAATTTTAGCGTTCGATTTAACTCGCGGTTTTTTAGGTTTCTTAGTGGCGCTAATTTCCGTACTCTTCACACGCCGTTTCTTAAACTTCTCTACTCGGCCGGCGGTATCGAGAATTTTATCTTGACCCGAGAAAAAAGGATGGCAAACACTGCAAATTTCGATGTGTAATTTCGGCAAAGTTGAACCGACGGTAAAAGCCGCGCCACAGGAACAAGTGACCGCCGCCGCGTCGTGATAAATTGGGTGAATATCAGTTTTCATCAGAGTTATGACTGTAGCAAAAAATTAATTATTTTGCAACGGGTCAATCATATTCAACTGGATGTTTGACGCCTTCGCCAACACTTGTGTCCCGTAAGAACAACTCGCTCCGCCGGTGCCATAATATTTGCAAGCGGCGGCGATTTCGGCCGTATATCGACCGCTACTCGCGCCCAAATCTGAGAGATAGAGCGCCGTCGCCATAATCGCCTGCTCCGGATTCCACGGATCGACTTTATCACCCGTCAAACCCACCAATTGACCAATTCGGTTTTTAAATAATTCCCAAGTGGACGGAATAAACTGTGACGGCCCCATCGCTCCGCCATAACCGCGATTCGGAACATAGCGCGCGCCGGGCGGACAAGAAACCGGTGTTAATTTCCAATCACGACCCAATCGACTAGTAATACTTTGGAAAGGCACGGTGTCCCGCGGGGCCTTCATCACTTTCTCAAACGGCGTGCCGGTGTTCTTGCCCACACCATCGCCCGTCTCCAAGCTAGAGAGAATACACGAACCTTGATTCTCGCCCAAATTAGATTCCTGGGTCAAAATGGCTAAAATTAACGCGGGACGAACACCGGTCTTTTGCGATGCTTTAGTGGCATAATCAAGAGCTTTACCAAACGGAATCGCGGCGGTATCGCGGAGCGCGAAGAGTGCCACCCGAATTTGGGCCGCCTTCCTTTGCCGTTCTGTCAGAACATTTTTATAATTAGTTTCCTTATTTTTAGTAATCGAGAGCAATTGTTTTTTCTCAACTTCTTTCTTTTCAATCAACCGTTTCTCAGTTTCGATCCCCTGCCTAGCATCAATCTCGGCCTGTTGCTTATCTTCCAACACCACCTTCGCCGATTCGGTATTGGCTTTCGTTGTTCGCATTTCGGTAAAAGCTTGGTGAATTGAATCCTCGAGATATTGGTAAGAATCGGCCTCATTAAACAAGTTGGCTAGAGTATCTTTTTCAAACAGTAATTCCACAATCGTGTTTTCTTCGGCGTTGCGTCGTTTCCGTAATAATTCGGCGAGCGAGACCTTGATCGTGGCAATCTTACCCGTCAGTTCGGTGATCGTTCCAGACTTTTGTTTGATGTCCCCACCCAAGCGTACAATTTCCAATTGATGCTGTTTGATCACCAATTTCGCCCGGCTAATTTGACCATTCAAAATATCCACATCGCGTTTAAGCGAGGCGCCTTGCTGTTGGGTAATCTGCAGAAGTTTTGTTTGAGCCGCAATCTGTTGTTCAACCAATTTGAGTTCGCTTTCCAACGCCACCTTACGGCTAGCCACTTGATCGGTGGTTTGGGCAAAAGTTAAGGTCGCAACGAGCGACACCGTAACCACAATAAAACTAAACCACCGCTTCATCTTTTCCATCCTCGCCCACCACCGGCTCCTTACCACGCTTTTCCACTTCAATCGCCGAGAGATCAATCGGAGCTTCCTCCACTTCTTCCTTGACCACCGCGATCCCAGCCACCACTTCCTCTGATTTGTGAGTCGTTGTCACGCCCGTCGGCAAAATTAAATCTTTGACGAGAATCTGACTCTCGAGCGTCGTGAGAGAAGTGACATCAACGGTGATCCCGTGTGGCAAATCTTTTGGCAAGGCTTCGATTTCCAATTCATGAAGTACCTTAAGTAATGTCCCGCCGAGTTCCTTCACCGCCGGTGCGAGACCGGTGTATTCGATTGGAATTTTAATTTTAAGTACCACATCCTGCTCAACGACATAAAGATCGGCATGAACTAATTCACTATTAACGGGGTGATACACCACTTCGTGGACTAACACACTTTTCTTCCCCGCGGGAGTAGCGAGAGTAATAATTGAGGATTCGCCAGCTAATTTGAAAACTTTTTTGAAATCCGCCATCGACACAAAAAGCGACTGCGCCTTGTCTTTATGGCCATAGACCACGACCGGTAAACGCCCGGCTCGGCGCTCGGCTTTCAACTCCTTGCCAAAAATTGTCCGCGGTTCCGCTTGTAAACTAAACATCCCTCTATTATGCACAGATTTAAAAAAAAGAAAAGGCGCGAGACTAAACAACCCCACCCCAACCCTCCCCAAAGGGAAGGGCGAAAAACCACCTCCCCCTTCGGGGGAGGTTAGGAGGGGGTAAAAAAAGAGACGGGAAGAAATTCTACAAACTATTGAACAATTTTAATTTCTTCTCCACCACCGCTTGGATCGCCTGCACCGCCGATTTCAGAATTTTATACGGCACGATTTCGTCCGGATTCTCTTGCAACGCCAATCTTAGCGCGTCACGATACGCCACTCTAATCTCGGTGTTGATGTGGATAATCGCAATACCAGCGGCAATCGCTCGGCGAATGTCGTCATCAGTATTACCCGACGCACCGTGAAGAACAAGCGGAACGCCGGCTGATTCGCGAAGCAGTTTAATTCGATCAATATCCAGCGCCGGATCGGGTTGGCTCTTAAACATGCCGTGGATATTACCCACCGCGGGGGCGAAGAGATCCACTCCGGTCTCCGTCACGAAACGGCGCGCTTCGTCCGGTTTGACCAGATCATCCGCGCCTAAACCGACGCCTTCCGGCACGGCGTCTAAGAGTTTAGACGAAGTGCCAATAAACCCTAGCTCACCCTCAACAATTATTTCTGATCTAGTCGAGCGCGCGTATTCGACACACTTTTTCGTCTCGGTGATATTCTCCTCGATCGACAATTTACTGCCGTCGAAAATCACGGCGTCAAAACCGGCATCAATCGCCTCTTTCACTCGATCGAAAGAATAAGTGTGATCAGCGTTGAGAAAAATCGGGGACTCGGATTCTTCGCGCACACTGGCGACCATCGCCGCGACTTGCCGGACACCAATGAAGTCGCGTTCACCCTCGGAGACGCCAATAATCACGGGTACTGCGAGTTCGCGCGCAGCGCGGACAATACCCCAAAACCCTTCGATATTCGAAATATTAAAATGCCCAATCGCCACCTTTCTTTCCTCCGCTTCGGCAATACATTCCCGCAAAGTTTTCATACCTAACTATTGTAGCACAACTTAAATTAGCTTGGTATAATAATCGGATGGAAAATCAAGGAAGCGAACAGTTTGATTTCGTGGGAATAGGAGATATTGTGACCGATGCTTTTATTCGGCTGAAAAATGCAGAATTACATTGCGATATCAACCACGAACACTGCGAAATTTGCATAGACTTCGGCGCTAAGATTCCCTACGAATCGGTCACCACCGTGCCGGCGGTTGGTAATAGTCCTAATGCCACGGTCGCGGCGGCGCGCCTCGGTTTGAGAACCGCGCTCGTGACTGATCTCGGCGATGATTATCACGGGAAAGAAGCCCTCACCACCCTAACTAACGAAAAAGTTGATATTCGATTTGTAAAACAACACGCCGGTCAGAAAACTAATTATCATTATGTCTTGTGGTACCAAGATGACCGCACTATTTTGATCAAGCATGAAAAATACCAGTATGTTTTACCAGAAATAGGAAAACCTAAATGGATTTATTTGAGTTCGCTCGGTGAACACTCGCTCGCTTACCATGAATTAATCGAAAAATATTTACAGGCAAATCCGGAAGTGAAACTCGCCTTCCAACCCGGTACTTTCCAAATTAGTTTGGGGCCGGAAAAATTAAAGGGAATTTATGCCCGCACGGAAGTTTTTTTCTGCAACACCGATGAAGCGCGCGCAATTCTTAAAACAAAGAGCGAGACAATTCTAGAACTCTTGAACGGAATTCGCGCGCTTGGTCCAAAAATCGCTGTGATTACCGATGGCGTGATCGGCGCTTACGCTTCGGACGGGATCCAATCATGGTTCATGCCACCTTATCCCGACCCCGCTCCGCCCCTGGAACGTACCGGCGCCGGCGACGCTTTCTCCGCCACGCTCACGACCGCTCTCGCTTTAGGAAAAACTTTACCCGAAGCTCTTCGTTGGGGGCCAATTAATTCCATGTCCGTTGTGCAGAAAGTTGGCGCCCAAGCTGGTCTCCTCACGCGCGAAGCGCTTGAGCAATATCTCGCTCAAGCGCCCGATGACTACCAGCCGAAAACTATTTAATTAGTTCCCCGACATCGCCATCCCGCCCTTGTCACACTTCTTGCACATAGACTTGTGATTAATTATTTCTACAATTGCCGAGAGACCAACCACGATATAAATTATTTTTGTTAATGTCGAACCATCGCCGGTGATATTACTAATCCCCCAATCAAAGAGAGCAATCGCAAGCCAATTCAACCCACCAATAATCAACAAGATAAACGCGATCGAATGTAATCCTTTCATATTAATAAAATTTAGCTAATAATGTCGGCAATTCCGACCCCCGTAGTATATCACAACCTTGTCAAATACTTATCCCCTTCTCTTTATCACCCGCTTGACCGCTGCGATAATCCCCTCCACGCCCAAACCGTAATGTTCGATCAGCTCGGCGGGGGTCCCTGATTGACCAAATTGATCACGGACGCCAACCAACTCCATCGGCACTGGATAATTAACCGCGAGAAGTTCGGCGACCGCCCCGGCCAAACCCCCCGCCTGCTGATGTTCTTCCACCGTCACCACCGCCCCGGCCCGTTTCGCTTCGGCGAGAATCGTTTTCTGATCGAGCGGTTTAATCGTGTGGCAATTAATCACCGTCACCATAATTTTTTCTCGCGCGAGGAGCCGAGCGGCGACGAGCGCGTGGTAAACGAGCGACCCGCAAACAATGATCGCCACCGTCGGCTTTTCGGGCGTGATCAAAATATTAGCTTGACCAATCACAAACGGCGATTCCTCGGTCGTGATAACGGGCGTCTTCTCACGCGCGAGACGAAGGTAGACCGGCCCTTCATATTTGGCGATCGCTAGCGTCGCTCGCTTAGCCTCAAGTGCATCGGCCGGTGCAATCACGGTCATTCTTGGGATTACCCGCATAATGGCGATATCTTCAATTGCTTGATGCGTCCCCCCGTCGGGTCCAACCGAGACACCGGCATGCGAACCAATAATTTTCACATTCCGATTGTTGTAACAAACCGTGGTCCGAATCTGCTCCCAATTCCGGCCCGGACTAAACATCGCGTAAGAAGAAAGAAACGGGATTTTCCCCATCGCCGCCAAGCCAGAAGCGACCGCCGCTAGATTCTGCTCGGCAACACCAACCTCCACGAAGCGTTTGGGAAACTTGGCACGAAAGAGATGCATTTGCGTTGATTCGGTTAAATCGGCACACAAGCCCACCACCCGCTCATCTTGCTCGGCCGCCAACACCAGCCCCTCGCCGAAACCCCGCCGAATCGGCACCTGCTCGACATTCAGATCAAAGATTTTGGGATTAAGTTTTTGCGCGGGGTTGAGCATAATTATTTTATAATTCTACCACATTAAGCTATTTTCCATAACATTTAAATCAAAAATAAGTCAAAATTAAATATAAAATAAGTACAATTAAACTAGCGATAAGGACTTTTCTTGCATAGGAGCTTTTTGTATTAAGTTGAGTTGTCTGCCATTTGCCGACAGGGTTCTTTAATCTAAATCGAACAGAAAAAATTACGAAGGACAAACCGAGACAGATAATAGATATTAATTGGACCCAAAGAATTAATTTTCCATAATTTACATGATCGATAGATCCTAAAAACAAAAAACTACCACATAAAGAAAGAATACTAAGAAATATTATACCTACCAGTAAATAATCGAATTTCGTGTAAAATTCCTGACCACCAGCCCCTATTACGAAGGGGGCAAAATCTTTAGATAATTCCTTTTCTCTTTCTTTTGTCAGTCCTCGCGGTCTATAATTTTTATTAAAGATTGTTTGTTTAAGAGTTACAATTATTATTCCCAACATCATTGCTATGCCGATAAATATAAAAATTATCATGAGTCTAGTTTAACATAACTTAAACCTCTGATCCAAAACTTATCAATTTGGCCCATCAATTATTCATGTTCGCTTTGGATATAATTTGACCACATTAGTTATTTCCTAACAGTTAACTCCAGGCCTAGACCATATGTCACTTTGTTTAGAAATGATAGTGAGGGATTGACTCGTCCGGATTCAAAACGGGCTAAAGCGGGTTGAGCGACACCAATTTTCTTTGCTAAGGCTTTTTGAGTAAGCTTTCTTTGGATCCGAGCGCTGATTAAAGCATCAATAATTTTGAATTCAAATTCTAAATCATTATAAGCCTTTCTGAACCCGGAATTCTTCATCCACTTGTCATGCAAATCACGAAACGACTTTAGTTTTATTTTTGGTTTTTTCATACTAGCGAGTATAACATATATGTTATTGAAAATGCAAGAAGTTTAACCTCTGCCGAGCGGTGGATAAATCTTTAAGCTTCAACTCCTGAGATTTTTTGTGAATTGCGTAGAGAAGAATAATTTGGCTTTCAAAAAATGTATAGAAAATTCTTATACTCTCAAGGCTTCTAATTCTTAATTCGTACAAATCTTTCTCTAGCCTTTTACTGTCAGGCATCATCAGTTGATATGTTCTTTGGGACAGTAACTGAATACTTCTATCTACTCTAGCCCTTGTTGTTTTATCCAGAGAATTAAGAAACCGCTCGATATCTCTATGATAGTATTTTACTTCCATAATTTTTACTCATGTTCGCTTTGGACACGACCCCAGAGGGTGCGGAGTTCTTTGATTGCTTGATCACCTTCGACTTTAGTCGGCGTTTTGCCATGCCACTCGTATCGGTGTTCGAACATTCCAACGCCCTTGCCGGGAATAGTGTGCGCGATAATCACCGTCGGCTTGCCAAAAACCGCTTTCGCTCGACCGACTGCGTCATTTATTTCTTCAAAATTGTGTCCATCAATCTCAATTACTTGCCAATTGAACGCTCGCCATTTATCAGCCAACGGCTCGAGCGGCATAATGTCTTCGGTGAAGCCATCAATTTGAATGTTGTTGCGATCCACGATGGCAATGAGGTTGCGGAGACCTTCCCGCCCCGCGAGCAACATCGCCTCCCAAGTATTCCCGGCATCGAGCTCGCCGTCGGACATCAAACAATAAATAAATTTGGTGGAGGCCTCGCCGTGATCCATCTTTTCGGCGAGCGCCATCCCCACGGCTTGCGACAGACCCTCGCCGAGCGGCCCGGAACTCGTTTCCAACATCGGCAACCACTCGCGATGGGGATGACCCTGCAAACGCGAACCAAACTTACGCAAAGTTTTCAATTCTTCAATGGGAAAATAACCAGCATGCGCCATCGTAGCGTAGAGCACCGGACAAATGTGACCGTTAGAAAGTATCAAACGATCGCGATCCGGCCACTTCGGATCGCGTGGATCGTGCTTCAAGAGATGGAAGTAGAGCGCGGTGAAAATATCCGCCATCCCGAGTGGCCCGGCCGTGTGACCGGAACCAGCAACGACAAGCATCTCGATAATTGACCGACGAATGTCATTCGCTTTCTTTTCTAAAAATTTAATTTTATCGTCGTGTAAGTGCATAAGTAGCTTTTAGGTTTTAGCTGTTAGCTTTTAGGAAGAAGGGATTGGAGAGATTGGAGAGAAATAATCGGGTTGGGGGTTTGCCAAATGGCCGAGCCGATAATTAAGTTATCCACCCCGGCCTCGAGCGCCAACTTTGCTGTCTCCAGATTCACGCCACCATCAAGTTGGATTATAACATTCGGCGCGAGTGAGCGTAAGTGCTTAACTTTCTCCAGCACGCGCGCATCGAAAGGATGACCTTGTTCGCCAATCTCGGCAATCGACATTAGGTGAACCAAGTTAATTTTCGGAAGATAAGGCACCAACGCTTCGATCGAGGTGGGCAAAAGAAATGCTACCCCAATTTTCACAACCGATAACGAAAACGCCTCAAGAATTTCACTAAAATGATCTGTTGCTTCATGGTGAATAATTATTCGATCGACAACTTCCGCCCAATCACGGACAATTTCCTCCGGTTTTTCCACCATTAGATGTACTTCGATTTTAGCTTTCCCCTCAAGAAATCGGAGATCTTCAATTGCATTCCAACTTTTAGCCGGCGTAAAATAACCATCAGTGACATCGAGATGCACCCAGTCCGTGTAACCTTCGAGAATCTTGAGCTGACGCTCGACTTCACTGTAAGTCTGACCAATCACTGCCGGGATAATCTGCGCCATAATTAAAATTCTGGATCAGGTCTTAATTTATAATCGAGTTTAGCAATTCGACGAATATGTCGATCGTCGCCAGAAAATGGCGTCTCCAGCCAGAGTTTGATAATTTCCTTAGCGCGGTCAAGATCAACCAGTCGAGCGCCGAGAGACAGAATATTGGCATTGTTGTGTTCGCGTGAGAGTTTAATTACTTCACTTGGACCGCCATAAAAGACCGCCGCCCGAACATGTTTGAACCGATTAGCGCACATCGCTTCGCCTTGACCCGAACCGCCAAAAATAATTCCTCGATGATTCTCTGGATCAGACGCCACCATTTTAGCGACGATATCAACAAAATCCGGATAGTCATCCGTCGGCTCGAGTTTGAACGCCCCTTCATCATTTGTCTCGTGTCCCAAAGACCGCAAATAAACCTTAATTTTCTCTTTCATCTCAAACCCCGCATGATCCGCGCCCAAAAAGATTTTCATCCCGTTAGAGGCAGGTCGCGGTTAAACGACCGCGGCCTCTAACGGGATTCATTCCCAAGAGGCAAAGATTGATCAACCTACCTGCCGATAAATTATTTTTGATAATTTTAATAATTTTTAATTTCATACTCCAATTTTTAACCAACATTTAAGTCGATTTTTGAGATAACGCTTACCCATACCAGACTTTAAATATTTCTCTCTAGCTCGAGCATCCCCTTCGCTCAATCCCGCTTCATAGTATATCAGAACGAATGGGCCTCGATTTCTAGTGTAAGTAGATTTTCCGGATTGATGCTCTGCTAAACGTCTCCGTAAATCTTTAGTCGAACCAGTATATAACTTATTATTTTTCTCACTTCTTAATACATAGGTGTAAAACATTTTATTTTATTGCTTTTCTCCCTTAAGAATAATTTTCTGATCAAAACCTCCCCGCGCCTCGCGTTTCTTCCTTCGCGATTCTTCCACTCCTTTATATTCGGGAAGTTTTTTGAGTGCTTCAACCACCTCTACAACATCAGCCAACTCTTCCAGATCACCATCTTCATCAAACTCTTTAACCTCCTCTCCTAGCTTCTTGATAAGTTCAACTTTATATTCTTCAGGAGAAGCTACTCTTTTCTCATAGCTAATTCCCTTTTGGTCAAGGATTTGAGGAATCTTGTCTCTAACTAATTTGTTATAACTTGGCATTTTTTTTAACTTAAGCTGACCCAGTTTTAATAACATGTTGGACTAATGTGTGTGTATACCCCATCTCGTTATCGTACCAAGCTAGAACTTTAACCAGATTGCCCCCGGCCACACGGGTCATTTCTAAATCAGCAATGGAGGCGTAAGAATCGCCGATAATATCGGAAGATACAAGTGGTTCATCGGATGTTTTGAAAATTCCTTTCCACCGTGGTTCTTGAGCGGCCTTGCGTAAAATATTATTCACTTCTTCTTTGCTGGTCATCTTTTTAGTTACAAAAGTTAGGTCAACATAAGAACCGACAAGGGTTGGAACCCGAACCGAAATGCCATCAAAGAACGGCACCCCTTTAACCGCCTGCGTGACTGATGTGGCGGCGCCAGTTGAGGAGGGGACAAGATTATGGGCGGCGGCACGACCTTCCCGCCAATCTTTTTTATTTGGTCCATCCACCAGAGACTGACTGGCGGTATAGCTATGAACAGTATCCAAAAGAGCTTTTTCGATATCAAGCGTCTCTTCAATAATAGCCACAATCGGACTCGCGGCGTTCGTGGTGCAAGAACCATTCGAAGTAATTTGGCAATGTTCGAGCTCGACTTCATTAATCCCCATCAACACGGTCGCGCCGACGATCCCGGGCACGGGATCGCCCTTCACCGGCGCCGAGACGACCACCTTCCGCGCGCCAGCGTCAAGATGCGCTTTCGCTTTATCATAACTGGTGAAAAAACCGGTCGACTCCACCACCACATCAATTTGCAAATCGTGCCACGGTAAATGTGCCGGCTCCTTCTCCTGACACACGCGAATCTCGTGACCATTCACCACCAACATTTTCTCCTTCACCGTCACCGGATGCGCGTAGCACCCGTAAGCGCTGTCATAACGAAGAAGATAAGCGAGATTCTCCAAGTCGCCAAGATCATTGACCGCCACTACTTCCAACTCCGGTCGTTCAATTGCAATTTTCAAAAACGCCCGCCCAATTCTTCCTAACCCATTAATTCCTACGCGTATTTTTTTCATAGTGTTTATATTATAGTCGATTACGCGTTTAGATACAAAGAGCCCCCGCTCAGCCAATGGCCAAGCGAGGGGTGTTAAGACACAATTTTATTTTATCAAGACAAGAATAAAGTGTGTCTAGGGCCTTTATTACTTCTGGATTTGCCGCTGTTATTCGGCTTATCCTGGGTTGGCCATCCCAATTTGGCCCGGCCTTTTTATCTCCTTTCTGTGACTAGCAATTATTGCTAGCCATTGTCACGGCAGTGACCGCCGATGTGGGGTCACGCGCCGGCGTTGCGACCGTCAATCATTACAAAAAAGGTTTGGGCTTCCATCGGACGCCCACGTGCGGTGCCAGTTTTCATGGGATTCTCCCTGTAAACGATCTGCTCAAGATGGTTGCGGGCTAACGCTCGCGTCATTCCACCATCTCAAGTCTGCGTCCAGTATACACGAATCAGTTTTCTTGTCAAGCTTTTTCCCAAATTGTCATCGGGATAAGTCAAAAAATGGCTTATTTTATGGCTTTTTTAGATAGGGATAAAAAAGACCCGAGCGTTCCGTAGGAAACGCCCGGGCATCAAGCATGAAAACCTTCGTTTATTCCGTTTTGGTCTCCTTTTATTATGCCTTTTTCCAACAAAAGAAAACACAGAAACGAACTACGGATTGTGCGAAAGACCAAACACTACGGAGGGAAACCACTCATTTCTCTCATTTTCGTCTCCTTACAATGAGAAAAAAACCTGACTTACATCCGACTGCCAAATTCAGTTTACTACTTCCAAATTAGTCGTCAATAGGAAAAAGCCTAAGTTCCAGAATTAATTGCAACACTTGATTTAGCCATTAAGCTATTCAAGTATGAACAAAAAGAAAAACCACAAGGGTGGCAAGCCCCTTTCGCTC
>JAGVGK010000018.1 GCA_020057185.1 Minisyncoccota bacterium
TTTGGGCATTTTTACAAGACGAATTAGTTTTTAATCAAACGACCCTTACACCCTAACACGGAATGGTCAAACCAGGCACCCGAAACGGGCATTAACTCGGTTTTTCTGGTCACAGGGCGTACCTGATGACCAGTTAAATCTGCTACTAAAGAAAGAGAAGGTGTCTGATGGATGATATTAGAAAAGCTCGAATGGTTATGGTGTCCTTCATCATCTCGAGTTATGAGAAAGTTATCGAGGCAATCGGGGAGGGTTGGAGAGAGACGGAAGATAGTCTCGCTGAACGCCGGAGGAGACAAATTCCCGGTCAAGTGTTGATTGGACACACAGAGGATTGTAGTGTGGCCAATCTTCTCGAAAATCTCGCCGATGTTGGGTTCGAGATGGTCGAGGCTACCTACAAGATTCTGTTTGAAAATCGAACACAAGGACGGGTACAAGTGTGTGTTAAGTTTGTGCCACACGGGGAGATCGAAGAAAGTCTGAATTTGCAGGAAGATCAGGAAGAGTTCGAGCGAAAACGACCCCAGATTGAAGAAGGATTAAGGAGTCTGTGTCAAGGATCATTCTGGTCCGTACAAGCATGGGTCAATTCGTTCTTTCTAGGTGGTCATGACGTTGGCCGGATGGCGAGCATTGTTCTTAAGGATCGCAAGCCATTATATTTAGCTAATGGCAAACCAGTTGTCGCGCGACGAAAAGACAAGGCTGGTAAGACTATCGACCCCGTACCCGTGCCGATCGAGCCCAAGTATCACTTGAGAGTGGATGACACGATCCAGTTGGTGCCAGCGTAAGAACAGTCGTTTCCCAGAGTAACGTAAATTCTGGAGGCTCGCGTTAACCGCGAGCCTTTTTTGTGTGGTTTACCACGAGTGAGTTCGCCTATCAGCGAACGAATCGAGTGGACTCACCGGGAGTTGAACCCGGGTCTCGTCAATGCGAATGACGCGTACTACCACTATACTATGAGCCCAATCGGGGCACTGGGATTCGAACCCAGAGTCTCACGAACCCGAATCGTGAATGTTACCGTTACACCATGCCCCGAGCCCGAGTGGGCGGTATAGGATTCGAACCTATGACCTCTCGCGTGTGAAGCGAACGCTCTACCAACTGAGCTAACCGCCCGCCAAATTATATCCTACGCCTTTCTCTAATTATTTGCCAGATAGTGGGCAGGATAGAGAGGATAATGATCGCGAGCACGATCGGGACAAGATATTTGTCCGCATTCGGGATTGTCCGGCCGAAGAAATAGCCGAGCAGGGTGAGGCCACAAGCCCAGAGGAGGGCGCCGATGGCGTTGTAGAGCGCGAAGACGCGATAGCGCATTCCACCGATGCCCGCCATAATCGGCGCGACGGTACGCACGGCGGGAAGGAAACGAGAAAGAAGAATAGTTTTCGCGCCGTAGCGTTCGAAGAAAGTTCTGGTTCTTTCGATGTGCGCGGGATTAAACCAAAATGATTTTGGCCGGGAAAAAATTCGCGGACCAACTTTTTTCCCGAAGAGATAACCGACGGCGTCGCCCAAGACCGCCGCGATGAAGAGGAGAATAATCAACGGCGCGATGGCGAGATAGCCTTGCGAAGCGAGGAAACCAGCGGTGAATAGAAGACTGTCACCGGGCAAGAAGAAACCGATCAGAATACCTGACTCAGCGAAAATGATCGCGAAAAGTCCCAGATACCCCGCACCCTCGACCAGTGAGACGAGATCAAACATAAGAATTTATCATAGCATAAAAAAAAGACCTCGCTACGGGCGAGGCCTGATCTTTTTATCGTCGTTTTGCAGTCGGGGCCGTGATGGGACAGGCACTGCCAGAAGGTGGGCGAAGAGTGCTAAGGCGAAGAAGCGATAATCGCCAAGAGCCAGTAATGGGTTCAAGGCAGGGAACTAAATCATCTTTTTCCGACCCCAAAGCTAGTATCCTATTGTAGCGATTTGGATCGTAAGTGATGGAGGCGATCACTTCTTCAATGGTTAGACCGTCTCGTTCCGTGGTCCGGAGTTCTTTTCGCAGTCTCGGCCAATTTGTGACAGCTTTCTCGGTGGTTGTACTCCATGTATCAAACAGAACATCACAAATGACATAAGCCCTAACTGGTACTTCATCCCGATTAAGATAATTCTTTAACTCTTTTAGACTGCCATTCCATTCGAGATCGGAGCAAAGTTGTTTCAAATATGCTTGTCGTGCGCCAACCGGAACCAATCCCAAAGGCAAGCCGATGAAAGAGTTCCCATTTTCTTCCAATCGAGATTCGGTCACACCAAACTGGTCCAACCAAGCGTCGAAATCTTTATTCTCGACCCCAAACCACTTTGGAATTTCACAATATTTTAGCCGATTAACTTGAGCTTGAAACCTTGATCGCCCTGGTATAACCACATTCATCTCGCGCCTCTTCCTTTCTAAATTTCCAAAGACCATTTCCATTTGTGAAGACCAATAACTAATCTTTAGCTTAGCATACTTTTGGACCTGCGGGGAATCGGACCCCGACCTCCTCCATGCCATGGAGATGTAATACCATTTTACTACAGGCCCGCTTACTATTTGTTAAATTAGCATAATTTTGCTAGATTGAGAAATAATGTTTCAAGATTTTTTGCTCAAGAAAATGCTCAAGTCGCAGGGTGTACCCGAAGCCCAGATTGAAATGGTCCTCGGCGCGATGAAAAAGAATCCGGAGTTGTTCAAACAAATCGCTGTTGAGATCGAGGCAAAGGTGAAAGCTGGCGCTGACAAACAAACCGTCGCGATGAGCGTAATGCAAGCCCACGCGACGGAATTGCAAGGGTTGCTTTCATAATTACCACCCCACCCTAGCCCTCCCCGAAGGGGAGGGGAATATATAATGAAGCCCCCTCCTTGGGAGGGGGTGTGGGGGAGGTGAGAAATAAAAAAGGCGCCGGACCAAGAAGGTCGTGGCGCGTGTGTCAACACTCGGTGTTGGCGGAGTTCTGCTAATTTATTAGACGATCAGTGAAGCCAATCGCCAGACAGTTCTTTCCTTCCTGAAGATCGGCAATGGATCCAGAATCAATCCAATTTTGAGCAGATTGATGATCTCTGAATCTAATCGGGTAATTTATAAAACAGAACCCCCGTCTTTCCGTCCAACACAATATGGTGAGGGTAACCCTATCGACGACAATGTACTCGTCGGGACCGCTGTTGATAACCAACAGGTTTGACGGAAATACTTTTTGGCCGTCGGCAGTTGTTGTTTTGCAACTTTCACTATTTGGTGTCACCAAAAGCTCCTTTATAGAAGACCTAGTTTTTGTCAAAATAACTCCAACCCTATTCCTATCACATTATTAGTTTTTTTGCTACATTATTTACTATGAGTTTAAGTATCGGCATCGTGGGGTTACCAAATGTCGGGAAGTCGACGCTCTTCAATGCGTTGACGAAGAAGGGTGTGCCGGCGGAGAATTATCCGTTTTGTACGATTGATCCATCGGTGGGGGTGGTGGCGGTGCCGGACGAGCGACTTGATCAGCTCGTCGTTTTTTCGAAATCAATAAAAGTTGTGCCGGCGGCGGTGGAGTTCGTAGACATTGCGGGGTTGGTCGCCGGCGCTTCGAAAGGCGAAGGATTGGGAAACCAATTTTTGTCTCACATCCGAGAGGTTGACGCGATTGCACATATGGTCCGCGTTTTTACGGATAAAGATATTATCCATGTCGCGAATAAAATTGATCCGCTCACCGATGCCGAAATTATTAACCTTGAACTCGAGTTGGCTGATGAGCAGAGTCTGGCTAAAAGAAATGAAAAATTGCGTAAGGATAAAAATTTACCACCGCTCCAACTCCTTCGTGATAAGCCGATGCTTTATGTGATTAACACTTCGGTGGCGAGCGATAATGCGACCGTTAATTTACCCGGGCCGACAGTGAGAGTGGATCCAATTTTTGGCACAGGTCTAGATGATTTAATTACCGCGAGTTATAAATTGCTTGGCTTGATGACTTTCTTCACGACTGGTGAGGACGAGAGTCGGGCCTGGACGGTGAAGCAGGGGAGTACGGCGCCGGAGGCGGGCGCGGCGATTCACGGCGACTTCCGCGAGCGTTTCATTAAGGCGGAGGTAATTAATTGGCAAACCTTGCTTGACGCTGGTTCTTATGCTAAAGCGCGTGAACAGGGCTTGCTTCGAATCGAAGGCAAAGAATATATTGTGCAAGATGGAGATGTGATAGAGTTTAAAATATGAAATCTTATAATCATCGACAAATTGAAGGGAGATGGCAGAAGGTGTGGGCGCAAAAAAAGCTTAATTGCGTTAATGATCGAAGTCGTAAGAAAAAGTTTTACGCTTTGGTGGAGTTCCCTTACCCATCAGGCGAGGGTGTGCATGTCGGGCATGTCCGAGGTTATACGGCGATGGATGTGGTAGCGCGGAAACGGCGAGCGGAAGGATATGAAGTGCTTTATCCGATGGGGTGGGATGCTTTCGGTTTGCCGACCGAGAATTATGCTCTCAAGACCGGTTTACCCCCGCAATTAATTACTAAACGAAACACGACGCGCTATCGGAAACAACTCCAATCACTTGGTTTCTCTTTCGATTGGTCACGTGAAATAAATACGACTGATCCGAATTATTATCGTTTCACCCAGTGGTTATTTCTTCAATTTTTTAAAAGGGGTTTAGCTTATAAAGCGAAGGTGCCGATCAATTGGTGCCCGAAAGATAAAATTGGTTTAGCGAATGAAGAGGTGATAGATGGGAAATGCGAACGGTGTGGAACGGTAGTGGAGATGCGCGATAAGGAGCAATGGATGCTGGCAATTACCAAATATGCCGATCGTCTCGATCGCGAGCTGGATCTGGTTGATTATCCCGAATCAATTAAAACGCAACAGCGGAATTGGATCGGGCGAAGCGAGGGGGTGGAGATTGGGTTCAAAATTATTAACCCCACCCCCCCACCCCTCCCCGAAGGAGAGGGGGAATTCGGCTACCAAACTACTGATCCAAAAACTTGGTTGGTGTTGCAAGAGAAAGTTAAAGAGATGAGGCAAAGTCCGACTCGGGCGGAAGATTTGTTGTGGCAGGCAGTGCGGAATAATTTGAGTGGTTGCCATTTTAGACGGCAACATATAATTGGGAAATTTATTGTTGATTTTGTTTGTTTAGAAAAAAAGTTGGTAGTTGAAGTTGATGGCGATATTCACGATTTTCAAAAAGAATCTGACCAAGAGAGAACCAACTTTCTTGAGCAGAAAGGTTTTAAGGTCATCAGGTTCAAAAATGAAAAAGTAATTGGGAATGGGGTATTGGTTGTGGCAGAAATTAACGAGGCATTGGAAGCCCTCTCCTTTGGGGAGGGTTGGGGAGGGGTTGATTCAATTAAAGTTTTCACCACTCGCCCCGAGACAATCTTCGGTGCCACCTTCATCGCTCGGCATGGGAAGACCGACCGTTTTACCGGCGAGTATGCGATCAATCCAGCTAATCAAGAAAAGCTTCCGATTTGGGAGGCGGAATATGTGATGGGCGATGTCGGTACCGGCGTGATTATGGGCGTGCCGGCCCACGATGAACGCGATCTGGCTTTTGCCAAGAAACACAATTTGTCGCTTGTGGATAAACCGCTTGTAGATAAAGACGAAATAATTAAATTGGTTGGTGGGAAGAAGGTGACGACTTACAAACTTCGCGATTGGGTTTTTTCGCGACAAAGATATTGGGGCGAGCCAATCCCGTTAATTTATTGCCAGAAATGCAATGAGTGGTGGTCGGTGCCGGATAAAGATTTGCCGGTGGAATTACCAAAGATTAAAAAATACCAGCCGACCGATAATGGCGAGTCGCCCCTTGCGAGCGTCGGATCATGGGTGAAGGCGAAGTGTCCGAAGTGTGGCGGTCCAGCGCGTCGGGAAACTGACACGATGCCGAATTGGGCTGGCTCAAGTTGGTATTACATCGCTTATTTGATGAGCGAAAAGATTAAAACGAAAAACTTAAAATTTTCAACTTTCAATCTCAAACATTGGTTGCCGGTGGATTGGTACAATGGCGGGACGGAACACACCACACTTCATCTCCTCTACTCTCGTTTTTGGCACAAAGTGTTGAACGATTTGAAGCTGGTGCCCGGCAAAGAACCTTATCAGAAACGGACTTCCCACGGTTTTATTTTAGCCCAAAATGGTGAGAAAATGTCGAAATCGCGAGGCAATGTCGTGAACCCGGATGACATTGTCAGGCGTTTTGGCGCTGACACTTTGCGGGTTTACGAGATGTTTATGGGACCGTTTGATCAAGCCATCAGTTGGAACGAAGATGGTCTAATCGGCTCACGGCGCTTTTTGGAACGGGTCTGGAAATTAGTGCAAAGTGCGAAACGAAAAACCTGCCTCACCGTCGGGCAGGCTAAAAATTTTGAATCACCTTTGCTTAATCAAACAATTAAGAAAGTCGGTGATGACATCGAGCAGATGAAATTTAATACGGCAATTTCTAGCCTAATGATTTTACTGAATAGTTTAGAAAAAGAATCGGCAGTTTCAATTGCCACGATGAAGGTGTTTTTGAAACTGCTGTCACCTTTCGCCCCGCATCTCACGGATGAGTTGTGGCACGAGTTAGGAGAGAAAAAATCTATTCATCTCGCGCCGTGGTCGAGAGAACTCAAAACTCAAAACTCAAAGATTAAAGTTAGAATTGTGATTCAAATCAACGGCAAAGTCAGAGATATTCTTGAAGTCGAAAATGATTTAAGTGAAAAGGAATTGACGGGGCTAGCAATGAATCAGCCGAAAGTCAAAATATGGATCAACGGCAAGTCCATTCAGAAAACCATTTTTATCCCCAACCGCTTGATAAATTTTGTCGTTGACAACAACTGAGAATCTGCTATAGTCTAACTGGCGTTCGTTACAGGTCTTTATCTTTTTTTGGAGATCGAAGGATGAAAATGGAACGAGTGGATAGAGTCAATAAACAACCCGCGACCAAAGCCGATGCCCGTCGTCAAAAACGGCGCGTAGGTAAAGTTAAGGTCAAGATGGCGAAGGAGATCCTCCTCAATCCTAATGGAATTATCAACAGTTCGGCTTCTCTTCGAGATGTGAGACGCCTAGCTGAAGTTATCGTTCTTGGTTGAGTAAATCAATTCATCCGAATTTTAGATCACCACTGCTTTCGCCCTGCACCAAACGGTGTGGGGCGTTTTTTATCCCCAATTTTTTATCCACCGTTCGCCCGCCCTTGACGGCTTGACGACTATCCGCTAGGATGATAGATATATAATATGATTAAAGAAACCATTAGTTTCAAGCCCAAACAAGTTGGCAAAGCCCTGCTCGCCATTTTGCCGACACGCGCTCAAGATATTATGTCTCGGCGCTATGGCCTTGAAGAAGGGGAAGGCGAGACGCTCGAGGCGATTGGCAAACGGTATGGGATTACCCGTGAACGAGTTCGGCAGATTGAGGAATTTTCTTTACGGGCGATTCGGAAGTCGCCGACTTTCGGCGCGACGGAAGCGATTTTTACCGAGCTCGAAACGGCGCTTAATGAATACGGCGGAGTGGCTCACGAACGAGAATTTTTGAATTATTTAGATAAGAATTTGGCGGTCCAGAATAATCTTCACTTCTTGCTCGTTTTGGGTGATGCTTTTACTCGGCTTAAAGAGGACGATCACTTCCATCATCGCTGGTTGGTAGATAAAAATCTCGCCGACCACGTCCACACTTCACTTCAACAAGTGGTGGAAAGTTTGTCGGATACTGATCTACTTTCGGAACGAGAGATGATTCTTCGTTTACTCACGGCGCTGAAAGAGGTCGGCGCCGAAACTGATTCTGAAGAGAAAGCCCGTCGTTGGCTCTCGATCTCTAAAAATTTGGGTGTCTCGCCGGTCGGTGAATGGGGGCTTGCCAAGTCGCCGTCGGTGCGCGTCCGTGGCGTTCGCGATTACGCCTTCCTCGTGCTTCGTCAACAAGGTTCGCCGATGCATTTCACCGAAGTGGCGAAGACGATTAATTCGTTATTTAACCGCCATGCTAATCCGGCGACTTGCCACAATGAATTGATTAAAGATAAGCGTTTCGTCCTCGTTGGTCGGGGTATCTATGCGCTCACGGAATGGGGTTATACCCCGGGCATTGTCCGTGAAGTGATTGAAAATATCATCAAGAAGTATGGACCATTGTCTGAAAAGGAAGTGATGACCCGCGTGCTCAAAGAGCGCTATGTCAAACCGAACACGATTCTCGTCAATCTCAAGAACCCTAAATTTTTCAAGAAAAACAAAGAAGGCAAATACGCGGTGGGTTAAACAGATTTGTTTTTAATAATTACGGGAGGAAATTCCTCCCAGAAACTCTCACTTGTACCAAGTAACTGCTATCGCTTCTACTTGGTCCCACGAGCAATTGCGGGAAGCGTTGAAAAGTGTTGAATTGCGGGAGGCGTTGCCTCCCGATAAGATAAATTTGCCCACAAGATCGAACGGTGCTAGAGTCAATATGGATGTGCTTAATGGGATGACTCCTTCCGTGTTTACATTGGGCCAAGTTACCCCCTAACTTATGTCGAGCCGCACGGCTTGATTGGTTTTGATGTGATTAACCGCGACACGAGAAGGGCGCGCCATTCCATTAGCAATCGGGACGACTCGCTCCAGCCAGCGAGCCGTCCCTCTTTTGTTTTTAAAATTATGATATAATAAATCAATGCTCACGACGACGGGCGTGGTTAATGAAAGTCTTTGGTTGCTGTGGACGACCATCGGTCGGACGGCGATTATTTGGTTGCCGATTTTTCTGGTCTATCTGGCTTGGAAGCTTTGGTATTATTATAAACAAGCGATTTATATCCGCGAAACCCCGTGGGTGATGCTCGATATTAAACTACCACGCGAAATGAGCAAATCGCCGAAGGCAATGGAAGTGGTGCTCGGTATTTTCGCCCAGACTTATGCCGGTAATAAATGGACGCGCTTCACTCAAGGGGTGGTCCGATCCTGGTTTTCACTCGAACTGGTGTCACTCGGTGGAACAATTCACTTTTATATTCGCGCCCCGAAATTTTTTAAGAATTTAATTGAAGCTCAGATTTATTCGCAATATCCCGGGATTGAAATTTCAGAAGCCGAAGATTATGTGCAGAATATCCCGGCCTACGGTACATCATCCTCGAATCATAAAATCTGGGGCGTGGAATTTGCTTTTAGTAAAAAAGACGCTTACCCGATTAAAACTTATGTGGATTATGGTTTGGACAAGGATCCCAAAGAAGAATTCAAAGTTGATCCGATTACGCCGATGCTGGAATTTTTGGGTTCAATCACGCCCGCCGAGCAAGTATGGGTTCAGATTTTAATCATTGCCACTCGCAACCGATTCCATAAACCGGGGACATGGTTTGGTAAACAAGATTGGAAGGATGATGCTAAAACTTTGATTGATGAATTAATGAAACGAGAACAATTTAAGGCTGGGTCAGATCCGAATGCGATTCCCTTCGGCGCCTTGGCGCTAAGTCCCGGCGAGCGAACGGTCGTGGAAGCGATTGAGCGGAGTATGGATAAGATTGCCTTCGATTGTGGTATTCGGGGGATTTATCTCGCGCCGAAAGATCAATTCAAAGAAGCAAATATTGTCGGTTTGATGAGTTCAGTCAAGCAGTTTAACTCGGCTAATCTAAATGGTTTTAAGCCTGGCTTCAAGACTGGTTTTGACGAGGAGTGGAAAGATTTCCGGGGAATTCGTGTCGAACGGATGAAGCGTAAAATTTTCGACGCTTATCGCCGGCGATCTTATTTCTACCCGCCGTATGTCGGGAAGTCGATGGTGCTAAACACCGAGGAGTTGGCGACGATTTATCATTTCCCCGGTCAAGTGGCGGCGACGCCCACGCTCGCGAAAATTGAATCCAAACGCGGTGAACCGCCGGTTGATTTACCGATTTGATTTATGGTTAGACCTCGTTTCTTATATTTGCCTAGCCGAACCTTTTTCATCGCGCTGGCAATTATTTTTTTCATCGCGCTGGGCTATTTCTTTTTCTTAATGCCTCCGAGTAATTTTCCCAGTGGCGCGGTGGTTACCGTGCCAGAAGGATCATCGCTTGCCGAGATTGCCTCGCTCTTTGGCGAGAAACATTTAATTCGTTCGCCTCGAGCTCTTGAATTACTATTGCGTCTCACTAATTCTGTCGCGGTGGCGGGGGATTATCTTTTCCGCGCGCCGGAGATAATGACCACGATCGCGCGCCGACTCGCGAGCGGGGATTACGGCATTACCTCGGTTAAGGTGACGATTCCCGAAGGGGCGACGACCTATGAGATCGCCAAACTAATCGCGCGCCAGATACCGGATTTTGATACCAAAACTTTTATCAAACAAGCCCAACCGCAGGAGGGCTTTCTTTTCCCCGACACTTATTATTTCCAACCGACTTGGAATATTGAGCGAATAATTGAGACTCTCACAAAACAATTTCGGATCGCGACCAAACCGCTTACGCCACTCCTTAACCGTTCCGGGCGCACACTTGAGCAAGTAGTGATTATGGCATCTCTACTTGAGCGCGAAGCGCGTACCACCGAATCGCGTCGGCTAATTGCCGGGATTCTTTGGAAACGGCTTGACATCGGGATGCCTCTGCAAGTTGACGCGGTGTTTCCGTACATTATCGGGCGGAACACTTTCCAACTTAGTCGAACCGACCTTGCCACTTCGTCACCTTATAACACGTATCGTTATCGGGGCTTACCGATCGGTCCAATCGCCAACCCCGGCCTTGACGCTCTGACCGCCACACTCACGCCAATCGGATCGGATTACTGGTTCTATCTCTCGGATCGTTTTGGCACTTTCCACTACGCCGTCGATTTCGCCGAACACAAACGCAACAAAGCCAAATATTTACCCTAGCCAACCAATTTGAGCAGAAGCATCAGCGCGATGCCGATGATGATCGCAAGGAGTTGCAGGCTGGATTTTTTTAAGTCGGTGGTTTTGTGCAGTTCAGGGACGAGGTCCGATCCGGCGATGTAGAGGAAACCGCCGGCGGCGAGCGCGAGGAGGAACGGAGTGAATTGTTCAATCGCGAGACCGAGGAAGAGGGCGATAATCGCACCGATAATCGCGAGGGAAGCCGAGAGCGCATTAAACCAGATCGCCCGCACCCGGCTGAAACCGGCATTAATCAGAATCGCGAAATCGCCAATCTCCTGTGGAATTTCGTGGAGAATCACCGCCAGCGTGGTGGCAAGCCCGATTGCCGGATTAACTAAAAAGCTGGCGCCGATGATCGCCCCGTCGAGCAAATTATGAAGACCATCGGCAATTAAATTTAAGTAACCAACGGACTGAATTTGGTGATGGTGCAAGGGGTTGTCGCAATCGTCCACTTGATGACTGTGACGCCAGTGAAGAAATTTTTCTAAACTGAAAAAGACGAGAATGCCCGCGAGCATCCCGCCGGCGCCGAGTAGATTATTTCGACCGAGGGAAAAGATTTCTGGTAACAAATGGAGTGCCACATCGCCGAAGAGGGTGCCGGTGGCTAAAGCGACAAGTAGGAAGAGAATCTTTCGCAAGCGAGTTTCGTTGAAAGACAGAGCGATGATACCGACGAAGGAAATTAGACTAACAATCACCACACTGGTCAGAGTATAAAACCAGATCATAATAATTACCGCACGTCAGTGCGGTCTAAGACTTTGAATCCGTCTATTACAGCGTCACAAATAAAATCTTCTAGCTGACTGTGATCCTCGGTGGTTTGGGCTTGATAAAGATAGGTGTAATAAAGCCGTTTTTGTTCCTGACGAATTATCGCTGGGGCGAAGTTTGCGCTAAGAAGCATCGCGTTCATAAATAATCGTCCGACGCGACCGTTGCCGTCGGAAAAAGGATGAATCTGTTCAAACTGGCTATGAACACTAGTCGCCCAAGCGATAATATTTTGGGGCTTTTCAATAATTCGAGCCATAATTTCAGACATTAATTTAGGCACGCTCATATAATTTGCGGTTGGTAAATTAACGCCGACAATTCTGACGGCGTGCTGGCGATAAACGCCAGCATCCGAACGGACACCGTTCATAAGAATGCTGTGGAGTTTAAGCACTAGATTTTCATCAACCTTTTCTTTTTTAGCAATATGTTCAAACAAATAATTCAAAGCGGTCTGATGATTTTTTGCTTCCAGTTGTTCGGTCAAACTTTTATTTGGCAAGGCGACATTGTCAAAAAGAATCGCTGCGGTGTCCGGTTCAGTCAGTGTACTGCCCTCAATGCCGTTACTGTGATAGGTGAGTTTTAAAATAAATTGGTCACGAATATCTGGGTTATCCAAAATCTCATTGACGATACTCTTATGTTCTCCCGATTTTTGCTGGAGGATTTGTTTCTTGTCCATATCGATTATATTAACAGACTTTTTGTTTTTCTGCTAGAGTGGGAGAATGAAAGTCTTCGTGGCAATGTCGGGGGGTGTGGATTCGTCGGTGGCGGCGGCTCGACTGAAGCAGGCGGGTTATGAAGTGACGGGGGTGTTTATTAAAATTTGGATGCCGGAACTTTCGGCTTGTGATTGGCGTGAGGAACGCCGCGATGCGATGCGCGTCGCGGCGAGAATTGGCATTCCACTCGTTACCTTCGACTTATCGGCCGATTATAAAAAGTTGGTGATTGATTATTTATTGAAAGAATATCGCGCCGGGCGGACGCCGAATCCGGATGTGATGTGTAACAAGGAAATTAAGTTTGGTATTTTTTATCGTGAAGCTTTGAAGCGCGGAGCGGATTTCGTTGCGACCGGTCATTATGCTCAAATCCGTCGAGGAAGTGACCGCCTTGCTCACGGGCAGAGAGGGGAATTCGCAGATCGATCACTTCCTCGACTCCTGACTTCGGCAGATAAAAACAAAGATCAAACTTATTTTCTCTGGACTTTGACGCCGGAGATTTTAGCGCACACGCTTTTCCCGATTGGTGAATATAAAAAACCGGCGGTGCGAAAATTGGCAGCTAAATTTGGTCTGATGAACGCCGAGAAACCGGATAGTCAGGGCTTGTGTTTCCTCGGTCAAATTAATTTCAAAGATTTTCTCGCGCAACATTTGCCCAAGAAAATTGGCAAAGTTCTGGATGAAGCGGGGAAGGAAATCGGCGAGCATAACGGCGCGCATCTTTACACCATCGGCGAACGGCACGGTTTCCGCGTGACCGCTCAAACATCAAAGACCGCGCCACTTTATATTATTGCTAAAGATATTAAGAAAAATATTCTTATTGTTTCTGCCGAACCGGCGACGAGTCAATCAGCGCGTCGCGAGATTATACTCAACTCGGTGAATTGGATTGGTACCGTGCCACCGACACCAAACAAAATAATCAAAGCGCGGATTCGTTATCGCGCGCCACTGGTTTCTTGTCGAGTGAAAAGTTTGAGTGATGATCGTGTGCGTGTCACTTTCACCAAACCTTTATTCGGCGCTACCCCCGGCCAATCTTGTGTCTTCTACGATTCTCTTGGCCTCACCTGCCTCGGCGGGGGTGTGATTGTCTGATGTCAAGGGCGACCCTTGACATTGACTTTTCCCACGCTTTGTGTATTCTATAAGTAGTTAGGTCTTCGACAATCAAGAAACGGTGTGTTTCTTGGCTAATAATCAGGTAAACCTTAACAGGAAGGTAGGAAAACAATGGATGAGAAACAGATCGCTCGAAAAGTGGGTTATGTCAGCGCGATGTGTATCGCAATCGGAGTATTCCTTGGTTGGGGCGCCAAAATTCAGTTCAACCTTGGTTGGTGGATTGTGCCGGTGACAAGCGTCGTGATGGGGAGCTTAGCTTGGCTGATGTGCGATTTCGCCGGTGTCATCACTGGTGTCAAGCAAGCGTTGCGGGAAGTCACGGGATGGAAACCGGATCGAGCCCGAGTGATCAGGTTCTTCAAGCTCTGGTTCTATTGGTGGATGACCTTTGCGGGAGGAATGATTTGGCTAAGTTGTTCTTTAAACTTTCTTATATCGCTCTCTATTCAAGAAGCAAATGGGCCAGGGACTTTTGTAGTGATGATAGCGATGACAGGACTAAGCCTTGGATTAACATTACTTTGCGCAGGCGATATGTCAAAAGAGATAGGGCCCCCAGAAAGGCCAAACTCTTCGGCCGTTATGGAATTCGCGCGGGACTGCGCTCTCTATTGCAACCCAATCTCTCTGCCGTTCGTGGCCGTCTACTTTCTAGCCAAAGGGTTGATCTGGGTGACGGCGAGAATTCCGAAGACGACTGTGATAATAGCGAGTGGTGTTTGTCGGCTCGTGATTATCTCGTTCATTCTCATTCACAATGACGAGCGACGGATTTGCTTCACCGCGACCGGCTTGGGGACAGCGATCGGTCTCATCACTTGCTACCAACACGGCTACGCTTTCTATGGTGCTGTGATTGGGAGTGTGGTGGGTATCATCCTCGGTCGCTTGGAATGTGGCCCGGGTAAACGCTGGGCGGATCAACTCTCGACGCGTTGGTTGAAGGAGTCGGCAGTATAAACACACTGTGGTCTTAAGTCACAATCCCCGACGGTTAGCACTTGCTAATCGCCGGGGATTTTTATTTTTCCAACCATGCCAATACCTGTACCAAGTAGATGCTATCGCTAGCACTTGGTATATTTATTATTTTTTTAACTCGAAAATTGTGTTACGCTAGACGGAATGGAATCAAGGGAAATTCGACAACGGTTTTTGGATTTTTTTGTTAAACACGATCATAAAGTCGTGCCGTCGGCGTCGCTGATCCCGACTGATCCGTCGGTACTCTTGACGACGGCGGGAATGCAACAGTTCAAGCCGTATTACATCGGTCAAGCTGATCCGTTTAAAGATTTCGGCTCGAAGAATGTGGTTTCGATTCAAAAATCTTTTCGCACTTCCGACATTGATGAAGTGGGGGACGACTCGCACTTAACTTTTTTCGAAATGTTGGGAAATTTCAGTTTCGGCGGTTATGGTAAACAAGAAGCGATTAAATTAGTGCACGAATTTATTACGCAAGAGTTAAAGTTAAAAATAGATTATGTGACTATTTTTAGTGGTGACGGTCAGGTTAAAAAAGATGAAGAATCAAAAAAGATTTGGCAGGATTTAGGAATAAAAGATGTGCGGGAATGTGGTCGAGCCGATAATTTCTGGGGCCCCACCGGCAGTGAAGGACCGTGTGGCTCAACCACTGAAATCTATGTGAACGGCATTGAGATTTGGAATCTAGTTTTTAATGAGTATTATTGTCGCACTGATGGGGCATTAGAAAAATTATCAATGTTTGGTGTCGACACGGGGATGGGGCTGGAACGATTAGCGATGGTGGGGCAAGAGAAGAAAAATATTTTTGAGACGGATCTGTTCGCACCAATTATTGCGGATCTTCCGGCCAGTATTATTGATGAGAAAACGAAAAGGATTATTGCCGATCATCTGCGGGCAATTTCTTTTCTCATTACTGATGGTGTGACGCCATCGAATAAAGGCGCGGGCTATGTTTTACGGCGCTTATTGCGTCGAGTGATTGCTGGTAATCATGATGTTGCCCCAATGATTGGTTTAGTGGTGGATAATTATCAAACTTTTTATCCGGAATTAAATCAGCCGAAAATCCTGAAAATTTTTGATGAAGAAAAAACTAAATATAGTGAAGCCTTGCGGAATGGCTTGCGTGAACTGGAAAAATTATCGAAGATTGATACGATCACGGCTTTCAAATTGTACGAGAGCTACGGATTGCCGTTTGAAGTGATTAAAGATCACTACCCCGATTTATCGCGCGCGGAATTTGAGAAAGAATTCGAGCGACATCAAGCCGTTTCGCGCGCCGGAATAGTTGGGAAGTTTACCGGCGGGTTAGCTGATCATGATTCTAAAACCATTAAATTACATACCGCGCATCATCTACTGCTCGCGTCTCTTCAACAGATCTTTGGCAAACAGATTAAACAGCGAGGCTCGAATATTAACCAAGAACGGCTACGGCTCGATTTCTCTTTCGACCGCAAATTGACGGATGAAGAAAAGAAAAAAATTGAAGAATTAGTGAACCAGAAAATTGCCGAAGATTTGCCGGTGACGAAAAAAGAGATGAGTAAAA
>JAGVGK010000026.1 GCA_020057185.1 Minisyncoccota bacterium
CGGTTCATAAATATAACCGTACTCAATGAGAAAAGAGGCCGAGAGGCGCGAGCCGTTGGCGCCAACGGCAATCAATTCTTGATCTTCAATCGGACTGCCGATTTCACCGGGAAAATTTGAAATTCGCGCCGCGACGGCGAGCTCGCGCTGAATGGTCTCCGCCAGATCACGACTCGCCCGAGCGTTCGGCAATTGCCGTTCGGGAATGTAAATCGAGAAACCATTATATTTAGGAATCTTCCGTCGACCCGGATAATCGTTGAAGTGGATATGCAAAGTTAAATCAACACCGTGATCATTCGCCCACCGATTAATGCCATAGAGGCGAGTGGCGACCTCGTTAGGCGCAAAATTATGATAAACCGGTTGGGTCGGAGTGGTAACTTCACCGCTTGTAAGGAGTGAAGCGAACTGCGCCCGAAGTTGGGATCGAAAAGAATTAATTGCTTCGCCTTCGCGTTCGAAATAAGTGGCGAATTCGGGCTCATATTCACCCGTCGTCAGATTACGCGTCGTGAGAACTCGCCAGCCGCCGATTTTCTCTAGATCTGTTTTTATCTTAGCCGCCAACGCCAAATTCAAATCGGCTTCGCGCAACTTACCATAAATCGCCCCGGGATATTCTGGGTCATGACCGGGAACCAAAAGAATCGTGAGCTTGCCACTCGCGTAACGCGCCCGCAAACTCTCGGGCGTCACCGTCTCGCGAAAAACTTGGCTCACCAAGTTTTTAATAACTAGCGGATAATCACCGTGCTCATCCGGTAAAAGCCAGACCAACCCGCCAACAAAAATCACGAGCAAACTAATTAAAAGCCATTTCATATAGATAACTATAGCAAAGAATAAAAATAGCGTCCCGTGATAAGCGAGACGCCGGTGGATGACTTTTGGTTTCCGGTCGTCATCACGGGACCGCCAGTGGAATCACTGGCTCCTTTTTTGCGGGTAATATAAGGGCGATGAATGAACGATTGGGTTGCACTCCATCGAGAATGGTCTTCGTGACCCGACAAGCATCACCCTCTTTTAACCCGAGACTGGCAGAAAGAAGTGCCGAATCTTGGGGAGTCGGAATCGGGTTGTCCTTACGACCGAATATCACCCACGACATACCTGTCTCCGCAATCTCGATTGGCTCCGAGAGCAGAATCATCTCTTGAGGTAATTCTTCGGCGTGGAATAGTTTGTGTTTTGAGGTATCGACAGGGTGAGAGGAGCTACGTAATATCACTAAAACACACAAAGACACAAGCACAACCCCTAACAAACCGGGGCCAAAACTATTTCTCTTTTCAGTTTATCCATTCTCTTCTACTCCTTCATACGAGTTTCGTTGTCAATTTGGGTCAGCAACACTGCCAACCAGCCATATTAAGGTTAGCATACTCGAGTTTATTTGTCAAATTTTTTGGTTGAACAGGGCTGTAATTAAGGGTTTTTATGATCTTTGATTCTAATAAACTTCGTCGTGAGAAATTTATCACTGTATTGAATTCTAAGTTCTTTTTGTCTTTCTTCCATACTTTGTTTTAGCTTCGTAAATTTGCAGGGCTTCTCGCATAGAAGAAGCTAGCGTGGTTTTCCCTTCCCGATGTTCTTTCAATCCTTTTTCCACCAACCGATCGAGAGCGAGGGCTTTCTTGCCCGTCAGATAATAAGTGGGGACAGCTTGAGCTTGGAGATCACGATATTCTTGAAGAGGTAAAAGCACCACCCCTTTTTTGAGCGCTTGTTGAGGAATTCTAAACAGAGTGGAGGTGATGTTAGTCATACCGTTAGATTATCATAGTTTGTAATTTTAGGAAAGAAAAAATTAGGGGGATTTAATCTGTAATCGTTAGGGTGAAAGGCGCGAGAGTGTCGGCGGGCCTGCCCGACAGCAAGGCGGGGGTTGGGATAAGTTCGACGGTTTGACCACTTTTTAATTTGCCGACGAGCATCGCGTCGGCGATTAGTTGCTCAACCGACACTTGAATAAAACGGCGCATCGGGCGCGCGCCGAACTGTTGATCCGCCCCTCTCTCAACTAGACGGTCAAGGGTCGGATCGGTGATCTTCACGATCATCCCCTTCTCTTTTAGCCGACCGGCAAGTTGCTCGAGCATTAGTTTCGCCACCGCGCGAAGTTCGTCGGTCTGAAGCGGGTTGAAAAGAATCACGCCGTCAAAACGATTGATCAGTTCCGGTTTGAAAATTCCCTGTTTGATAATGCTGTCAATAATTGTCCGTTCTTCGTCGAAGAGTCGTCGTCCGTCCTTAACCATATCCCAAATAAGTGGCGCGCCGGCATTCGAAGTGGCAATGATAATCTGATGACGCAGGCTGACTCGTTCCCCTTGCGCGTCAGTAAAGAAACCTTCATCGAGAATTTGTAAAAAGAGATCGCGCAAAGAAGCGTCCGCTTTCTCAAACTCATCAAGCAAGAGCACGCTGTAAGGCCGTTCACGAACGAGATTGGCGAGAATCCCCGGGACACCGGACGCCCGCGAACCAATCAAGCGGGATAAAGATTCCGCCCCTTGATATTCCGACATATCGAGACGAATAAAAGATTCTTCCGATCCAAAAAAAACAAACGCCAACGCTTTCGCTGTCTCGGTCTTGCCCACACCGGTGGGCCCGAGGAAGAGGAAGGAACCGATTGGGCGTTTGACATTCCTAATTCCCGCTCGACTCCGGCGCATCGCGCCGGCAATCGCCACAATCGCCGGATCCTGTCCCACCACCCGCGCGTGGAGTAACACTTCGAGCTGAAGTAATTTCTCCCGTTCCACCGCCCCCACGAGTCCGACGGGGATCTTAAGTTTTTCTTCGGCATAAGCAAGCGCTTCATTCTTGCCGAGCAAAGTAAACTTTTTCACCCGCGCCCAAGTCGGCAACTCGAGAAGTAAATCCGCCGCTTCGTTATCAATCGAGCCAGCCGTCACTCGTTCATTGGCGAGATCGAGTAGAGCGAGCAACGCTTGATAGGTAAAAAGAATTTCGTGCCGGCGTTCGAGCGTGAGCGCTTGATCTTCAAGTTTGTCGAGCAACATTTTCGGATCAACGGCGGTCATCATCACCGTCTCCAAACGATTCATCAACTCGGGCAGTGGTTCGAGAATTCGATGATAGGATTCCAACCCCGCGAGCGCCAGCACTGGCACGACCGCCGAAGTCAAGAACGGATCAAGTAGTTTCTCGATCGGCGCGCCGAGCTGGCGCGCGTTAGCAATCAGCAGAGGTAGATCGTCAATGATCAGCAAAATATTGCCGGCCGAAATTACTTCGTGAAGAATAGTTAGCAGTTCGGTCTCCAACGCTTGAGCCTTATCAAAAGCGGCGAGCAGTCGAGCGGTGACCAAGAACATCGGCCGACGATGTTCGAGCACTGGCACCACTCGACCTCGTTTAATTAATTTTGTTAATTCGAAAACCACCGCTCGACCACTGGCACTGTCCGCCGGATTAAGTAACAAAACATTGGCTTCCGCATCGCGAGACAGAATGGTCTCAACCTGTAAGGTTGTTGCCGATGGTTCTAGCGGATCATCGGGATGAAGCGTCGCCTCCGGCGACAAACGAAGATCCGTAGCATATCGATCGAGATGAGTTGTCTCGCCGTAAGACCAATCTTTAGCCAGTCCAGGCAAGCGCGCTAATCGCTCGCGTGTCCACCACGCTTCCGCCAGTCGTTCTCCAAACAATTGGCGCGTGAGCCAACTCGTCGCCCCCGTGAGATCATCACGTTGAATTTCAAACCCGAGTAAATATTTCGCAAAGTCCGGATACTGATCGAACAGCCAGCCGGTGAGACGCTCCAAGGTGAGCACTTTCCCCAATTCAATCGGCAAAGTTGGCATCACCCCCGCTTCGACGCGAGGCGAGCCGCCGGTTGGCACAACCCCACGGTGAGTTTCAATAAAACCCAACACCGAAGCTTGAGGCAAACCGAGACGAAGGGCGAGAAACATTCCACTCTCGGCCGTGAGCGTGGCGATCAACGGATCAGGCTCGGTCGCGCGATAAAGTAATTGACCGATTTCGAAAGTGAAAAGATCACCTTGTTCAGATGAGAGTGGGGCAAAATAACGCGCTCGAAAATAAGTTTCAAGCAGATAGATGGTCAGCCAGATTGAAAAAATCAAGAACAATCCGCCGACTAATCTTGGCACCGCTGTTTGGAGGAAAGGAATCTTCGACTCAAAACTAGGAATGACGGCCGATAAACTCGCCACTACTAAAATGATGACGAGAAGAAAAACAAGCCAAGTGAGTAAGCGGAGAAGTTGATGCCGTTCCCGGTGACCAATCACGCCATCAAGAAGTAAAATTGGATAAGCGCGGCTAGTGACTAATTGTGATCGAAAAGGGTAAGTCATATTAAGTTAAAAAGAGGAGATAAAAACCAAGCGCAAACGACCCAAAAATTATTAATGGCGCTAAAAAGAAAATAAGTGTTGTCAAAAGTCCCAAACCGAAAACCATCATCAGCGCCACGGTCGCCACGATCAGAAACATCACTCGGACAATTAAACCAAAAATCCGCATCAATAAATTAACAATAAAAGTTTCGAACGCCCGCTCCGGGTCGAAACCACCACGATAGGTTTCGCTTAAACGACGCCAGGGAGAAAACAGTGTTCGCGCAATCACTGGTACCGAAAAGAAGTGATAAACAAACCAAAGGAAATTAGCTAAGAGACGCAAACAATCAAGCAGGCCAGTGGTGTAATGCCAAGCGAGGTAACGACCAAGAAAAGCAAAGAATTTCATACTCTACTATTATTACATATTATTACCTAAATTTGTAAAAAACCTTCCGGTCGAAGCGAACATCGATGGATTCCAGACTGGTCGTGGCTGAATGGTAGTCAGCGAGAAAAGCGGGTGAAGCGAGTGCCGACGTGAGACGAGACACCGTGGTCGTGATCGGCACTTGACGCGCCACGAGCAATTGCCAGCGGTTAGACTGCTGTCGCACACTGCGAACCGCAAAAACATAATCCACCGGTTCGGCAAGCGCCACCGCCTCAATAACCTGGTGAGCTAAGTCGGCATTCGCCTGGAGTTGTTGGTTGATGTTTGCTTCCAAATCACGAAGGAAGTCAAAATCGGAAATCGGCAGCGGTCGACTGCCAATCGGAATTGGCAAGGTCGGCCCAGTGAAGGTGACTAAAGGAAAATTAGAAAAAAGCGGTGCGGACGCGTAAATTAAACCGGTCTGATCGATAAAATAACATCTTTCATTTTCCTCGCACCAAAGAGCCGTCGGCCGTCGTTCGGCGACTTCAACTCGTAATGTACCGAGCGTTGGATTTGTCACTCTTACCGCTGTCAACTCTGGAAATTGCTGACGCAATGATTGGAGAATAATTTCCCGGGGATAAAACCAGTTCACGCGGCGACTAAATAATCCGAGATATCGTCCCGCCAAATTATTTTCCACCGTCGCGGTTAAGCGTTCCAGCGGAATCTTCTCCGCGCCGATAACCGTAATCTGCGTGAGAGCAAAAAACGGCATGTTCCAAAGGTACCATCCGCCTAACACCAAAACGGCGATGACTAACACCGCCACAATTATCACCCGCCGCCAATATTGTTTCCGCTTGGCGCGACGCTTAGCCTTTAAAATTTCACGCGCTTGAGCCATGCCCGATGACGGTTTGCCCGCCCAAGTAAGGACGCAAGACTTCGGGGATAATAATCGAACCGTCGACCGTTTGATAATTTTCAACCAAACTAGCTAGCAAGCGTGGCGTCGCCACCGCCGTACAATTTAAAGAATGGGCAAAAAGAGTTTTACCTTCCGGTCCACGATAACGGATATTGAAACGGCGAGTTTGGAAATCATGATAATACGACGCGCTTGAACCTTCACGATAAACACCTTGTGCCGGAAACCAGATTTCGGTGTCGTATTGTTTGACTTTACTTAAAGATAAATCCCCGCCACAGATCAGTAAACGTCGGTAAGGTAATTTAAGCGATTCCAAAAATTCTTCATAGTTACGATTGACCTCTTCGTGCAAAGTGGCGGAAATGGCGTGATCGGCGGAACATAAAATAAGCTGTTCGAGTTTGAAAAATTCATGAACCCGAATCAACCCTTTAATATCTTTGCCATGACTGCCGGCTTCCCGACGAAAACAGGGCGAGAAAGCCAAGTACTGTTTCGGCAATTCGTCGGCCGATAAAATCTCGTCGGCGTGATAAGCCATCATCGGCACTTCCGCGGTGCCAGAGAGATAATCGCCATCTTGAGTTTTATACAGATCGTCGGCTTCCCGCGGCAAGTGTCCCGTGCCATAGAAATATTCTCGTTTGATGATTGTCGGCGCGATAAATGGAACAAATTTTTTCCGGCCAAAAAATTCTCGGGCGTAATTGATCAACGCCCAAGATAAATCCGCGCCGGCGCCTTGTAAGAAACAGCCGCGAAAGCCGTGCACTTTAGTCCCCCGCTCGAAGTCCACCATTTTTAGCTTAAGCATCAACTCAACATGATCTTGGGGTTTGAAATCAAACTTCGGCTTCTCGCCCCAAACTTGCACTTCCTGATTTTCCTTTTCGTCCGCACCCTCCGGTACCGAGACATCGGGCAGGTTGGGCACTTGAAGCATTAGGGTTTGCCAACGCTTCATTACTTCGGCGAGATTACTTTCCTCAAGTTTGAAACCGGCTTTAAGTGCGGTCATCTCGGCGATCAGTTTAGTTCTCGCGTCTGGGGATGCTTTAACAATTTCTTGACTCACTACATTCTGTCGCGCCCGCGCCGTTTCCACTTTACCCAGCACCGCTAAGCGCTCCGCATCCACTTTCAGCAATTCCTCCAGATCGAGCGTCAGATGCTTCTTCCGAATCGCGTCCTTCACCACCTCCGCATTCTCCCGAATAAATTTAATATCGAGCATGGGATAATGATAACATAAAATTTTTTGACAGAAAAGCAAGTTTGTGCATAGAATACTCCAGTTGGAGAGAAACAAGTTCTGGTCTTTAAATGGAGGAAACGGATGATCATCTGCCTAAAGGATAAACATGGGATGGGCGATTTGGCGAACTTCTGCAATCAGTGTGGCGCTAAATTGCCACCCCCAGAGCCGCCCCTTGGCCCAGAGGAAGAAAAACAAAAAATTGAGAACAGCGGGGAAACTAATACCGTAGGGGAGATGGTCTACCCTATGGGTCATTGCGGTCTGATCGGCCACGCCTTACAAGTGGCTGCTGTTAACGCAAAGTTCTGCGCCGTTTGTGGTACCAAGTTTGTCATCAAGAGATCGAGGTAATAATTTCATCAGCCATGCCGTCTCCATCGAGACGGTATTTTTATAAATTTATAAATTCCGCCATATGATAAATAGCGCACGGCCGTGAACTATTTAGCATATGGTTGAATTACTCTAACCCAAACTCTCGTTTCAACCAGCGATCGTTCTCGATTTCATCAGCCGTAATATAGAGAACTTCGCGACCAATTTTGAAATGAGCCTTAAGTAAAACGATTATTTCTCGGCATTCATAAGGATGAACCCAAACACTCTGTTGGAGTGGCAAGAATCCCAACTGCTTTAACCAATTGCGTAATTCATCGCGCACTCCCCGTTTCCATTCCTTAATATCAAAAATAATCAACCGATATTTACCATCCCATCGTCGGGGCTTAGAAATTGTTTGAGTGCCAAAACTATAAAGTTTTAATTCTTTCTGACCCTTATCGGTCAAGCGCACTACTGTTTGTCCTCGATTATTTTTACCAAAACTTACTAATCCCTTTTTTGCCATCTTACCAACAACCGACTTAATATAATGATGTCTAGACGCTCGTTGACCGGGTGATTTAATTACATACTTCAATAACTGGACGCAATTAGGCGCCACCACCGCTAAAGTTACGACCCCAGCTATCCCCAAAGTTACCAGAATCGCCTGCTTAACTTTCGTCCTTCTCTCGGGCGTCATTTTCATTTTCATCTTAATATCATATCATAAATAGCGCACGGCCGTGAATTATTTAGCATATGGTTAATTTGGTTGGGGAAAAATTACCGATCAAATAAGAAGTTGTGCTACAATCGCGGGATGGAAAATGATGGCGAGAGTGAAATTAGAAAACTTGAGACGGAAAATTTTCCGGCTAGTGTGCTGGAGATGGCGGATCCGCCGAAGGCACTTTATCTCGAAGGCGTTCTGCCTGATCCGAATGAAATCACTTATCTCACGGTCGTCGGCTCGCGCCGAGTGACTCGTTACGGTCAAGAAGCTTGTGAATCGTTAATTAGCGGACTCACCGGTCAGCCCATCGCCATCATCTCCGGTCTCGCGATTGGCACTGACACCATCGCTCATAAATCAGCCCTCGATGCCAACTTACCGACCGTCGGCATCCCAGGTTCTGGGCTAGACCGATCCGTTCTCCACCCATCTTCGAATCGCCGCCTCGCCGATCGGATTGTCGAAACCGGCGGCGCGTTGCTCTCGGAGTTACCCCCCACGGCGCCCGCCGGTATCCACACCTTCCCCCGTCGTAATCGAATTATGGCGGGACTCTCGAAAGCGATTCTCATTATTGAAGCCGGCGAGAAGTCCGGGACCCTCATCACTGCGCGACTCGCTCTCGACTATAATCGCGAGGTTGGCGCGGTGCCGGGTTCCATTTTTTCACCGCAATCTCACGGCACCAACCAACTCATTCGCCAAGGTGCTACTCCGATCACTAACAGTTCCGACTTGCTAGAAATGCTGGGTTTCAAAACGACCGCCGATGAACAACAGACGCTTGATCTTAATTTACTTTCTGACGCCGAACGGACAATCGTTGATCTGCTCTCAATCGAACCGCTCGCCCGTGATGAGTTGATTCGTCAATTAGAACGACCGACCAGTGAGACGAATGTTCTGCTCGCCACGATGGAAATTAAAGGACTGATTAAAGAGACCCTTGGTGAGATTTGTCTCAAGTCGAATTTGCAAAAATAATCTAGCCGTAGTACTAATGTACCCTAATGACTAAACTGGAAGGAAAAAAATTATTGATTGTTGAGTCGCCCGCCAAAGCGAAGACGATCGAGAAATATCTTGGTCACGAGTATCGCGTGCTGGCGAGCGTCGGCCACATTCGCGATTTACCGAAATCAAATAAGAACGCGATTGATATCGAAGCGGGCTTCGTTCCGCATTATGAAATTGTTAAAGGGAAAGAACGAATTGTTGACGAATTAACTCGCGCGGCAACCAATGCTTCGAGTATCTTTCTCGCCACTGACCCCGACCGCGAAGGCGAAGCAATTGCTTGGCACATCGCCCAAGCGATCGGACTCAAAAATTCAAAACGGGTTGTTTTTCATGAAATTACGAAAGAGGCCGTGCAGGAAGCCTTGAATCACCCGCGAGCGATTGACGACAATCTTCTCCATGCTCAAGAAGCGCGGCGGGTGCTTGATCGACTTTTCGGCTACGATCTCTCGGGTCTCATCTGGCAAAAGCTTCGCTACGGACTCTCGGCCGGCCGAGTCCAGTCGCCGGCCTTACGAATTCTGGTCGAACGAGAAAAAGAGATCCGCGCTTTCATCCCCGAACATTATTGGGTGATCACCGCGATTCTTAAAACAAAGAATGGCAAGGAAATAATTTTCACAGCCAGTGTCGAACCAAAAACAGAAGCCGAGGCGACAGCGATCGTCACGGCCGGCGAGAAAGCCAACTGGCAAGTAAGCAACATCGAAGCGCGCGCCGTCGCGCGCCGACCGCGACCACCCTTCACGACTTCGACGCTCCAGCAGTCCGCGTCGTCGCGTCTCGGCTTCTCGCCCGCCAACACCATGCGTCACGCGCAACGGCTCTACGAAGCCGGTCTAATTACCTATATGCGCACCGACAGCACGAATATGAATGCCGGCGCGGTGAGTGACATTATCGCCCTCGCGCGCCAAGAATTCGGTGAGCGTTATGCCGGCGCTCCGCGCCATTATCAAACTAAAACTAAGAACGCCCAAGAAGCGCACGAAGCAATTCGACCGACTAAAATCGGCACGCGCCGTGGTGGTGGAACTGAGGGTGAGCAAAAATTATATGAGCTCATTTGGCGCCGAACTCTCGCTTGTCAGATGACCGATGCCGAAGGCGCGCAAACCACGATTACCGCTATGGTCACCGATGCTTCACGTCTCTCTTACAAGTCACGGCTTACTTCCACTATCCCCACTTTCACCGCCAGCGGTTATCTTATCAAATTCGACGGCTGGCTCCGCGCCGATCCCGCGGCAAAAGGCGAAGAACGAGAACTGCCGGCGGTTAACAAAGGCGAAGCGCTTGAGCTGAAAAATATTACGAGCGAAGGTAAAGCAACGACACCGCCCAATCGTTACAGCGAGGCCGGGCTAGTGAAAGAGTTGGAGAAGCGTGGCATCGGTCGACCGAGCACTTACGCTTCGACGATCAAGACAATCCTTGATCGTGGTTATGTGGATAAAGTTAGTCGCTCGCTTCAGCCAACCGAGACCGGCGAAGTGGTCAGTGATTTTCTAACCACTCATTTCGGCAATTACATTAGTGATTCTTTCACTGCCAAAATGGAAGATGAACTCGACGAGATCGCGACTGGAAAATTGAAATATCTTGAGTCTCTTGAAAATTTCTACGGTCCCTTCCATCAAGCGGTACTGGCCAAAAAAACTTTGCCAAAAATTAGTAATCTCGGCGCCGGGCCAGTGGAAATGAAGTGCCCAACTTGCAGTGGCGAGATGGTTTGGAAATTAGGCCGGAGTGGTAAATTCTTGAGCTGTGCGCGATTTCCAGATTGCTCGGGCGCGCGAAGCGCGCTTGGTGTGGCGATGGTCGGCCCGAAAGAGACCGGCGAGTTATGCCCTGATTGCAAGGATGGCAAACTCGTCGAGCGCGATGGACGCTTCGGCCGTTTCGTCGCCTGTTCGAATTATCCGAAATGTAAATTCGTGAAGCAAAATGAAGAAGCGGCGGCGGCACTAGACACCGGCGTCAAATGCCCCAACTGTAAAAAAGGGACGATGGCCGAACGCCGTGGCCGTTATGGTGTCTTCTATGGTTGCACTAATTATCCCGCTTGCAAAAATGCCATTAAAGCCAAACCAACCGGCGACCTTTGCCCAATGTGCCAAGCCCTAATGATGGAGGGAACAAAAACTATTCCCGTCCGTTGTTCCAACAAAGTTTGCCCCAACCACAATCCGCAGAAACTTAAACCGTGAAGTTTTTGATGTTGTAGAGATCAGCTTCCGTTTCGGGTTCGGGGATAATTTCGGCGAGCGGATCGGGGGTAGGAATTGAATCGTCGGAGGAAATAGTTTGGACTGGGCCAAGCTCGCCAGAAGCCAAACGGTCAAGTAAGTTACGCAAATCTTCAGTGGTGAAGAAATCAATCGTCACCTTCCCGCCGGCTTCACGCTGTTCCACCGAGACGCGGGCGCCAAGCGCCGTGGCGAGCTTCTGCTCGAGTTCGATCGTCCCGGGATCGAGTAGATATTCTTTCTTGCGGACGCGATCATTGGCGATCCGCCGCGCAATCTGTTCGGCTTCGCGGACATTAAGTTTTTTAATCGTAATCTCTTGGAAAAGACTTTTTTGCGCGTCGGGCCGATCAATCAACATCAAGAGCGGGCGCGTGTGACCTTCGGTCATCTGACCAATCGTAATTGCGTTCAGCATCTCTTCCGACAAAGATAAAATCCGCAAAGTGTTGGTGACATATTCTCGACTCTTGCCAACCTTCTTAGCAATATCGGCATGCTTTAACTTAAATTCTTTCACCAATCGTTCGAAGGCGAGCGCGCGATCAACCGAATTCAAATCCTCCCGTTGAAGATTTTCGATAATCGCCATTTCCAATTTCAACTTATCATTATCCCCGCCAGCGCGAATGACGCACGGCACTTGCGAGAGGCCGGCAATCTGGGCCGCGCGCCAACGTCGTTCGCCAGCAATCAATTCGTACTCGACATAAAGACTGCCGTCCTCGCGCTCTTGTTCATGGCGCGTGAGGACCAGCGGTTGAAGCACGCCATACTGACGAATCGAGTCGGCGAGATCACGCAAGCGATCCTCATTGAACTCCCGCCGGGGTTGAAATGGGTTGGGCTTGATCTTCGCCACCTCGATCCAAAAAATCGAATCGTTATAGATTTCGGACATCGCACTTTAATAATACCAAAAATTGCCTTTCACGACTAGAAGCGATAAGCTAGAAGCGACTCTAGCCGGAGTGGCGGAATTGGTATACGCGCACGACTCAAAATCGTGTCTCGCAAGGGATGAGGGTTCGAGTCCCTCCTCCGGCATCCGCGTCCCCGTAGTTTAATGGATAAAACGCAGGCCTCCGAAGCTTGTGATCGAGGTTCGATTCCTCGCGGGGACATACGCAAACATGCACGAATATTCATTTAATTACAAATTTACTCATATTCCTCCGATCATGAAGCGCGGGAGGCATGTGTTGATTGTAGTTAAAGATACTGAAGGCAAATTTATACTTGGTTCCAAGAAAATTTATCCACCCGATATATATCGTTTTGTCGGTGGTGGTATCAATCAAGGAGAAGATATTAAATTAGGAGCGAAAAGAGAGTTAGAGGAGGAGTTAAAGATAAAGATACACGAAAAAGATCTAGAGTTACTCGCTAAATTTGTAGTACAGGTTGCAAATGATTACGAACAACATCGGTTTGAAACATTCTTGTTTATTCTGACTGTGCCACTTTCTTCTAAAACACTTACCCCTTCTGATGATTTAGATGGGATTGTGTATCTCACGAAAAAAGAAGTGGTTGATTTGGCTAAACGATACAAAAAACTTTCTCACGATCTCGTCGATCTTGGCGGTGATAAGGCAGGGCTTTTTAGTTGGAGTGATTATGGGGAATTTTATTCTGAAGTTCATCGTATCGCAATGGAGTTGAGTTAGATTAGCAACCAAAAATCATGCAAACTTCTCCAATCATTGTCATCGTTGGCCCGACTTCGTCGGGCAAGAGCGCGCTCGCCGTTCGGCTCGCGCAAAAATTTAATGGGGAAATAATCTCGGCTGATTCACGGCAAGTTTATAAGGGGCTAGATATTGGTAGTGGTAAAATTACCAAACGCGAGATGAAAGGCATTCCGCATCATCTTCTTAATGTGGCAAATCCAAAAAGAACATTCACTGCATCTCAATATCAAAAGTTAGGAAATCAGGCACTTGCGCAAATTATTAAGCGAGGCAAGGTGCCAATCATCTGTGGTGGCACCGGCTTCTATATTGACACGCTTCTTGGGCGAGTAATTATTCCAGCCGTGCCACCAAATCAAGCCCTGCGAATTAAACTAGAAAAATTAACCACCGAAAAATTATTTTCCAAACTACAAACTCTTGATAAAATTCGAGCGGAAAATATTGACCGCCACAACCGCCGTCGGCTGATCCGCGCGATTGAGATTGCTATGGCATTGAAATCAAAAGGTTCGACTTTAATCGCCAGCAAGGACAGTCCTTGGGGGTCAAAGGACTGTCCTTGCTGGCTAACAATTGGCATCAAACTTGATCTTGACAAATTGAAAAAGAAAATTAACGCCCGGATCAAATTCCGGATCAATCACGGCTTAATTGCCGAAGTGGAAAAACTTCACCGAAATGGTTTATCTTGGCGCCGACTCGACGCTCTCGGTCTCGAATATCGTTTCGTGGCGAAATTGTTACAGCGACGGGTAAAGCGCGAGGAAATCGCGGGCTTGGAGCGTAGTATCTGGCACTACGCTAAACGGCAAATGACCTGGTGGAAACGAGATAAAACTATCCAGTGGATAAAGAATTATAAAGAAGCGGAGAGATTAATGAGGCACTTCTTAGCGGGCCCACCCCGACTCGAACGGGGAACTACGCTTTTGGAGAGCGCTGTTTTACCATTGAAACTATAGGCCCCTCTTTGGGCAGTATACTACTTCTTCCCCTCTTGATGAAGTGTGTGTTTCTTACACCAGCGACAATGTTTCTTGAGCGCAATTTTACGCTCGACTAACTTCCGGTTTTTCCGGCTCCAATAATTGGTGCGCTTGCATTCCTTGCAAACCAGTCTGATTAATTGATCTTGGGACATAGTCCCCACAATTTAGCAGAAAGGATTTATAAAAGCAAATCCATGGCTATTTTCTTTATCTCGGTTTGGAAAAATTTCTTAACTTCAGCCCAAGTAGTTTGGAAAAAGATTTGAGGCATCGGATCAGCTTCGGCATCGGCAAAATAAGTCAAACTTTTAATAATATGGTGGAAATCGTGAGTGACCGTTGGATACTGCTGTGGTAATTTTTTAATCACTGACGCAAGCGGGGCAACATTTTGAACATACCAAAACAAATCAAAGAAATCTCGTTTGCGCCCACGCTGACTGACCGCAATTATTTTCATCACTGCAATATCATCCTTGTCTAACACTTCAACACTGTGATATTTAAGTTTTGGCACGACTGGAATAAAAAAGGGATAGGCGATAAAACTCACTTTCGCGCCTTTCACAACGCCATAGATTGTCCCCTCTTTCACAATTTCCGCCTGCCAAATATCTTCGGGGAAATGAGGCACGACTTCGACGGGAGCAAAAGTCTTTTTAGGCGTGAAGAAATCCAAATCGACAGATTGACGATGACCGGCTTGGAGCGCGAGAGCTGTACCACCAGCTAAATACCAACCGTCACGAGCTAGCCAATTCTCGCCCCCAAAATAATCGAGAGCTTTCCGAGTTTTCGTTGGTAATATATCAAGTCGCCAATTCATTTTTGTAATGTTAGGTTGTAAAAATAAGATTCCAAAACGACCGAGTCTGCGGGAAAAGAACCCGCGACTTGTCCAGCACTTGTTTAATTAAAGCGTGATCGTAATACTGCCACATCCATCGCACTTCCTCGTCATGACCGAAATCTAAAATGCGTTCAATAATATAAACCGCGTTTTTATCCGGATCAATCGTCTTCGGATCCACATCCCAAAAAAGTGTCTGGCGAAATTTCATCTCTTCATCCTAGCATTTTTACCCTCCTTGTTCAATGTTAATTCAATGTCAAGGACGGTCCTTTCAATGTCAAGGACGGTCCTCGCCAGTGGCTAATGTCAAGGCACCGCCTTGCCGATGACTGTGTAATTATGGACAAGCATGGGGGGGTATCGTATATGTTTTGAAAAAAGGAAAAGAGCGACACAGGATTAAGATTGTAAGTTTTGAAAGCATTCATATAATCAATACATACGTAGACATCTGTTGTTGGTGTTGACCCTTCTTCATTGAGGGGTGTTAATATTACATAACTATTACCAGAAGACGAACAAAGTACCTCAGTTGTTGTTTTAGTTAGTGATTTTATATGTTGGATTGCGTCATGAATTGATTTAGCCACATTTCCACCGTTTTGGTGGAACATTGTTATAGCTGGCGCAATCCCATCTACATTTATTGGGCAACTGGCTGCATAAGAAGGCCCGTAATTCCCTTGTTCACCAAAATAAATTTGAGCCGAGGTCCTAACTCCGATTAAATCTTCTTTTATCGCCGCGTCTTTAGCTTTATTTCTTGCCTGCCCCAAACTAGCCAAGACGATACTCGACAGAAGTGAAATAATCGCGATGACGACGAGTAATTCAATCAAAGTAAAAGCACGAGTGGCTTTTAGGTTATAGCCCGCCTTATCGTCGGGTAAACTTTTAGCTTTTAGGGAAAACACTGATTTCATAATGCGCCGGGGAGGATTCGAACCTCCGTAGCCCAAAGGGCGCTAGATTTACAGTCTAGTGCAATTGACCGCTCTGCCACCGACGCGAATTTGTCACAATAATATCCTAGCACATCTCTACTTCCCCGCCATGGCGTGAGCATTTTTTGTCTCGCTGATTAATTCTTCTTCCGGCTGATCTTTTTTCACTCGCCTGGCGCTGGGGCGGGCGCCGGGATAAGCTTTCGTCAGCTCGATATTCGGTTCGCCATTCTTTATCGTCACGGTCACCAAACCGCCATTCGCCAATCGACGACTGATGATAAACTCAGCGACGGGATTGAGAATCTTGGTTTGAATTAATCGCTTCAGTGGGCGCACGCCATACTCGGGACTGAAACCGCGCTCCGCCAGATAAGTGACCATCTCCGGCGCGACCACGAGTTCGATCTCCTTCTGAACCAACCGCGCGATGATTTGGCGAATCTGGATATCCACAATTTCTTTAATTGTCTCGCGCGACAGCGGATTGAAAATAATAATGTCATCGAGCCGATTCAAAAATTCGGGTCGGAAATGACTCTTGAGATTCTCGGTAATTTTAACTTTAATCTCTTCGAAATTCGCCACCTCACGATTGCCGTCGCCAGTGCTGAAGCCGATCTTCTGCTCGAGCCGATTAATATATTCACTGCCCAAATTCGAAGTTAAGATAATCACCGAATTTTTGAAATTAGCGGTCCGACCCTTAGCATCGGTCAAGCGACCATTGTCGAGCACCTGCAAGAGAAGATTGAAAACTTCCGGGTGCGCCTTCTCAATCTCATCGAAGAGCAGAACCGAATAAGGCCGATGTCGAACCAGCTCGGTCAACGATCCCCCTTCATCATAACCGACATAACCCGGTGGCGAACCGATCAATTTGGAAGTGGAATGTTTCTCCATATACTCCGACATATCAATCCGAATCAGCGCCTTGTCGTCATTAAACATAAACGAGGCGAGCGTCTTGGCGAGTTCGGTCTTGCCGACGCCCGTCGGCCCCAAGAAAATGAACGAACCAATCGGCCGATCGGGATCGCTGATGCCAGCGCGCGAGCGTTTGACCGCTTCGGCAATTTTTTTAATCGCCTCGGTCTGACCGCGTACTCGCTCCGCCAAAACTGTTTCCATCCGCTCAAGTTTATCGGCTTCTTCTTCGAGCATCTTCATCACCGGAATATGCGTCCAGCGCGCGACTACGCGCGCGATATCTTCTTCGACAATGGATTCCTTGAGAATCCGCCGTGAGCTCTGAAGTTTCTTTAACCGCTCGATTTTAACCTTCAGTTGTCGATCCAGCTCGGGAATTTTGCTGTAGCGGATCTCGGCGGCGCGCGTCAAATCGGCTTTCATCTCCGCTTGTTCCGCTTCGATCCGAAGCATTTCCATTTCACCCTTCAAAGTTTTAATCTCGCCGATCGCCTGTTTCTCATTCTGCCACTTCAGCTCCAATTCTCCGGTCTTATCTTTAAGCTCGGCAATCGCTTTTTCAATTTC
>JAGVGK010000030.1 GCA_020057185.1 Minisyncoccota bacterium
CCACCAGCTGATTGGGGGCAAGAAGGTGCGAGTTTGTCGTCACTGTGGGCACGAATTTAAATAATTTTAATCATGATTCCACTCAAAGAAAAATACGAAAAGATTTTACCTCAACTCGGCACGGCGCTCGGTGAGAAGAATCGTTATGCCTTACCGCGACTGGCAAAGGTGGTAATTAATACTGGGCTAGGCAAGCTCCGCGAGAAGAAACAGTTGGCGCTAGTCGTTGATCGTTTAAGCAAGATTACCGGTCAGAAACCGTCACCGCGGGGAGCAAAGAAATCCATTGCGTCGTTCAAAGTTCGCGAGGGTGAGACCATTGGTCAGATGGTGACGCTCCGACGCAAACGGATGTACGGTTTCCTCGACAAATTAATTAATGTCGCCGTGCCCCGAATGCGCGATTTCCGTGGCTTTGACGAGAAGTCTCTAGACGCCTCGGGCAATTTGACCATCAGTATTCGCGAACACACAATTTTTCCCGAGACCGCCGATGAAGAATTAAAAGATGTTTTCGGTTTCGCCATCACCATGGTCACGACCGCCAAAAATCGCGACCAAGCCCTTGTCTTCTTCCGCGCCATCGGCTTCCCATTCAAGAAAGCTTAGTTTTTTGGTATCACAAAATGTGATACCTTTTGACCACGGACGGTTAGTTCTGCTAGTATGAGCTGTAGATTGTTTTTGGTGGAAACTGGAAACATTGAAGGAGAAAAAAATGGAGACAGGTTTCCCGTTTTGGCTAAAGGTTCTTTGGGGGGTTTGCTGTGTAGCGGCCTTTGCTTATCTTATAAATTTCGGTTATCAGAAGCTCTTCGGAGAAAAAGAAGATTAGCGGGGCTACTATCACTCTCACACCGCCGGTGCTCTCGCGAGTCATCGGTGGTTTTTTTTGAAATTGGAAATGGTCGTTTGACACCCGGCCACTAATTCTGCTAGCATAGGGCTTCAAAGATGGCTAAGAAATCAGTCATTGCGCGGTCGAAGAAACCGCCCAAGTTTAGCACGCGCCTCGTTCGGCGTTGTTTTCGTTGCGGGCGGAAGCGAGCCTATATGCGGGACTTCGATTTGTGCCGAATTTGCTTCCGCGAATATGCCAATGAGGGCAAAATTCCTGGGATAAAAAAATCTTCATGGTAACCGATCCCATCGCTGATATGATTACTCGTTTGAGAAATGCCGCCCAGGCGCATTTGCCAACGGCGGTAGTCGAGTATTCGAATTTCAAAATGGCCGTGGCCCAAGTGCTTCTCGAGCTTGGGTTTATCACCACGGCGACGAAGAAGGGCAAGAAGATTAAGAAACTGATCGAGATGACTTTGGCGATGAATGGCCGTCAGCCGAAGTTGCTGGGAGTGACGCGCGTGTCGAAGCCGTCGCGCCGAGTGTATCAAGCCGCGCGAGATCTCCGGCCCGTTCGTCAGGGTTATGGTGAGCTGATCGTCTCCACCCCGCGGGGGATAATGACGGGTAGTGTTGCTCGTCGAGCCAAGGTCGGCGGTGAGGTGCTTTTCAAGATCTGGTGAAGATAATGCAAAGCTATTAATATGTCCAGAATTGGCAAACAATTAATTAAGATTCCGGCAGGCGTGACGGTTAAAACCGCCACCTTAGACGAAGGTGTCGAGTTGACGGTCAATGGTCCACGAGGCGAATTGAAACGTCTATTCCGACCGAGTATTACAATTACGGTTGGCGCCGACGAAGTGACGCTGGTGCCGCGCGCTGGAGCCGAGATCGAGAGCGCTTTGTGGGGAACTTACGCTGCGCATGTAAAAAATATGGTAACGGGCGTGGTGGGGGGCTTCACCAAACAACTGGTGTTGGAAGGAATTGGCTACAAGGCGAGTCTAGCGGGTCAAACCTTAACTCTCATTGTCGGTTTTTCTCACCCAGTTATTATTGTGGCGCCCGAGGGGGTGAAGATTGTCCTCGAGAAAAATACTTTGACCGTCAGTGGTCCGAGCAAAGAAGCCGTCGGTCAATTCGCCGCTTCGGTACGAGCGATTAAACCACCAGACTCCTATAAGGAAAAGGGAATTCGGTATACGAATGAGAAGGTCACTCGCAAGCAGGGTAAGAAAGTGGTCACTTAAAATATTTTATGATTCCCCAATATCATCGCAATCAAGAACGTCTTATCCGCCACCGCCGAGTGCGGGCTAAGGTGGCGGGGACGGTGGCTCGTCCGCGGTTGTCAATTTTCTGTTCTAACCGTTATCTCTACGCCCAGATAATCGATGATGAGACTGGTCGGACTTTAGTGAGCATTAGTAATTTACCAGTGTCAAAAGCGAAACAAAATTCGCCCGCAAAAATTATCAAATCCGCTAGCGCGTTGGGCGAAGCGTTGGCGGTGAAGGCCGTGGCCAAGAAAATTAAGTTAGTCGTTTTTGACCGCGGGGGTTATCGTTATGCTGGTCGAGTCAAGGCGCTCGCCGACGGGGCTCGCGCCGGCGGTTTAGTTTTTTAAATTTTTAATCATTATTATGACAGCTGATCAACAACCCAAAATAAATAAACATCGAGGCGGGCATGCGGGTGGGCGCCCCTCTCGTGGCGGACCACGCGGGGGGCGGGATTCGACGCCACCCGAGTTTGAACAGAAGATGATTAACATTCGGCGAGTGACACGGGTGGTGAAGGGTGGTCGGCGTTTCAGCTTCTCGGTTTTGCTGGCGATCGGCAATCGTCGAGGCAAGGTCGGTCTCGGCGTCGGCAAAGCGGCGGATATCACACTGGCGCTCGAAAAAGCTTTTCGCGAAGCGAAGAAGCGTTTGCTCACCATCACTCTCAATAAACAATCGTCAATTCCTCACGAAGTGATGGCCAAGTTTAATAGTTCGCGAGTGATTATTCGCCCCGCGCCCGGGCGGGGAGTGGTGGCCGGGAGCGCCATGCGCGTGATTCTCGAATTGGCCGGTATTCGGGCCGTGAGTGCCAAGATTCTCTCGCCGTCCAAGAGCCAGCTTAATAATGCGCGCGCGACGATGAAGGCCTTGGCAATGTTACCCAAATAATTTTATGCAAATTCATCACATCAAACGACAATTTCCTCGCCAGCGCCAGAAGCTGGTTGGTCGCGGGGGCAAGCGCGGGACGACTTCGGGGCGCGGGACGAAAGGTCAGCGAGCGCGTTCCGGCCACCGCATTCGGCCGGAGATTAGAGATGTCATCAAGCGGTTGCCGAAATTGCGCGGTCACATGTCGCTCTTCGCTCCCAATCTCGTGGTGGCGGTCACTCTAAGAGATATCGCGCGTCATTTCACGACGGGAGAAATTGTTTCGCCCACGACGCTCGCCAAGAAGCGACTGGTGTCGGCGGCGACCCTTCGGCGCGGTGAAGTGAAAATTATCGGTGGCACTAAACTCGGCGTCGCTCTGACTGTGCAAGGTTGTTTGATTACACCCGCCGCGCGTCAGATTATCGAAAAAGCCGGTGGTCAATATGTTAAATAAACTCGCGCTAAAATTTTCTTTAGTCTTCGGCGATCCGCAATTGCGTCGGCGAATTTTGTTTGTCCTTTTCGCGTTGATTGTTTTTCGTTTGGGCGCGAGTATCCCGATTCCCGGCGTTAATGTCGAAGCGTTGAGTAACCTTTTTTCTGGTAACCAGTTTCTCAATCTCTTGAATATCTTTTCTGGTGGCGGTTTGTCCAATCTTTCCATTTTAATGCTCGGCGTGAGTCCCTTCATCACCGCCTCAATTATTATGCAATTACTGACGATGATGTTTCCGTCGCTCAAAGAACTGTATCAGGAATCCGGCGAAGCCGGTCGGCGAACCTTCGCCCAATATTCTCGTTTGCTTACGGTCCCGCTCGCGCTGATTCAAGGTTTCGGTTTGCTATCTTTGCTTAGTAGTCAAGGTGTACTCTTGCCAATTACTTTTACCGAGCGATTGATGAGCGTGGTGATTGTGATGGCGGGCGCGATTCTCCTGATGTGGTTGGGTGAACTGATTAATGAATACGGCATCGGCAACGGGACATCGCTTATTATCTTCGCCGGTATTGTCGCCAGTATTCCGCAAGCCATTAGCCAGCTCGCGGTTAATTTTGAAGCCAATCAAATTTTTATTCTCTTGCCTTATCTCGCCGCCGCGGTGTTGATTATCGCTGGGGTGGTGGTGATGACCGAGGCCGAACGACCGGTGCCGATTACTTATGCCAAACGCATGCGGGGGATGAAACTTTTTGGTGGCACTTCCACTTATCTTCCGATTCGGCTCAATCAAGCCGGCGTGATGCCGATTATTTTCGCGCTCTCGATTCTTCTTTTTCCACAAATGATTTTTAATTTCTTAAAGCAAGCAGCTCACCCCACGATTCAAGCCATCGCCAGTTTCCTTTTAGAATTGCTTAATAATAGTTGGTTTTATGCCATTTCCTATTTCCTGCTCGTTTTTCTGTTCACTTATTTTTATTCGGCGATCACTTTTGATCCCGAGGCGATTTCCACTAATCTCCAAAAGAGTGGCGCGTTCATTCCCGGGATTCGACCGGGTCGGCCAACTGCTGAACATCTTGGTAAAATTGTGACGCGCTTAACGCTCGTCGGGGCACTTTTTCTCGGAACGATCGCAATGTTGCCTCTTATTATGCGAGCCTTGACTGGTATTACCGCGCTCGCGATTGGTGGCACCGCGCTCCTCATTGTTGTCTCCGTGGCGCTTGACTTTATGAAGCAGGTGGACGCTCAAGCCACCATGCGGGAGTATTAGGTTGCGGAAAGTTAGTGGTTGGGTGTAAAATTAGGTTATGAAAAATAATTTAAAGAATAGTGAAGTCGAAGAACCAACCTTTTCCGAACGCTTTGAAGCGTTAGAGTTACGAGTGTCAAAGATTGAAGCCGAGCTGGCGCTTCGGCGGTAGAGGTGGTAGGATAGGGGAGTTAGTCCCGACGTAAAGTCGGGATTCCGACCGAAGCGTCGGGACTTCTAGCTTTTATCAATTAATAATTAATCATTCATATGAAGAAAATACTCATTGTTTTAGTGCTTTTTAGTCTTATTATCCCTTTCATGACCCGCGCGGAGAATGATTACCAACAGAGTGTCGAGGGTCTTCAGCTCAAAATTAAGGATTTGACGGAAAAGCTTAGAATATATCAACAAAGTCAGACAAGTAATGCGGGTACAACCCAGTGGTGTTTCAATTTTGACCGAAATCTAGGTGTGGGTGCCAGCGGTCGGGATGTCCGCGAACTTTATACCGCGCTTGACCGAGAAGGGTTCCCAGTCACCGGTGTCGGTGCTAACTACACCTCTAGCACTAATACAATTGGATCTAGAAACATGTCTGAAAATAACGAAGATGGAGATAATGAAAATGGAAATAATGGAACGGAACGCTATACCGAAGCCACGGCCGCTCTTGTTTCTCAACTTCAACAGAAATACGCGAGTGAAATTCTGACACCAAATGGCTTGAGCGCTCCGACTGGTTACTTCGGTCCCGCCACCCGCGCGAAGATGAATCGTCTGTATGGGTGCAGTGGCCAGAAACCAATCGTGGTAAAACCGCCTCGTTATGGTTGTTATCCACAGTATGCAGGGGGTCCTATTCTTTGCGTTGACCCACCACAACCAACTCAACCATTGACTGTCATTTCCCCCAACGGCGGGGAAGTGTTTAAGGTTGGAGATAGAATGTTGATAAGATGGTTAAGCAGTAATAATGATAACTCGGCTTTTGCTAGAATAAATATCACTGGCTCTAATTATTATAGTGTTTTTTCACGGACATTGGATGATGGGAGTGAATCTTGGACAATCCCAGCCAATATCCAAGGTGGCAGTTATCAAATGAGTGTCTCATTATGCCGATCGGATAATGATTGTTACACCAACGATTTCAGCGATTCCTCCTTCAAGATTTATGGTGATGATTATGTCGGCGACAACCGACCACCGTCGATCTTCGGTGTTTCCGGTCCGACCACACTAAAAATCAACGAGAAGGGGAAATGGATAGTGAAAGCAAAATCTTTTGATCCGGAGAATGGATCATTGAGTTACAGTGTTTGGTGGGGTGATGAAGTATTGTACAGCCCGACGGCTGATGGCACCTCAACGAATGCAAGACAAGAAATCTCGCAGAACGCGACTTTCACTCACACTTATTCCCGCTCTGGCACATTCTCTCCGACTTTCACCGTCACCGATGACAAAGGTCAATCCGCGCGGACGAGTTTGAGCGTGGTGGTGGGAGGTGGGTCGGGAACAACTGGTATTGACCTCTCCGTTAATAAGTTTGAGTTAAATGCTGATGGACCCAAAGCCACTTTCTGTAATAAAGGTTCTGTGGTCGTCAGTAGTTTCCCTGTTGAAATTAATGTTCACGGTGTCGCACGCAGCTTTGATTTAGGTGGAGCGATTACGCCGGGGACTTGCAATGGCCCACAGCAGTGGTATTACGCCACTTGGAATCTCTCGGCCACTCCGCCTAGCGGTGGTTATCGAGGTATAGTTTTGGTTGATACAAACGGAATTTATGCTGAAACTAACGAAACGAACAACAAATTACTGTTTGATTACAATCCACCTATCATTCCACCCCCCATTTCTTCAGCCGAAGTGCTAAGTCCAAATGGCGAGGAGACATGGGCTAGGGGCAGTACCCACACGATTTCTTGGGGTGCGACTGGGGCGCCAGAGGTTAGCGTCTATTTGACGAAAGACAGTGACCCGACCTATCGATTAGCAATCAGACATAATTTTGTCAGTGGACGCGCCAACTCCATCGAGTGGACGATTCCTGGTGATACTGCCACAGTCAATGTTGTGCCCGGTTCGGATTACCGAATCTGGGTGATTGGCGGTGGCACCACGGCGGTGGATGATAAAAGTGACGCGCCGTTTGCTATAATCTAGCTATGTCAGACAACATGACAATTGAGCCCGAGAGTTCGGATTTCTACCGGCCGACGACTCGGGTGAAGCGGGGGGGGATGCCGGCGTTTATTATTAAGTTGTCGGGCGGGAAGATGGGTGAGCAAGGGGCTAACACTTTCTTGTTGGGTTTCGCGATTGTTGTTTTCATCATCTCTATCATAATTTTGGTGAAAACTTTCTGATCCCGAACATGGCGTTACCCCAGACCTTCATTTTTATTGGCCGATCTGGTTCCGGCAAAGGGACTCAAGCCGAGCTTTTGATTCGTCGTTTTACCGACCGCGGTGAGCCGGTGTTCTATGCCGAGACCGGAAAACAGATTCGACAGTTCCTAGCGACTGATAGTTATTCCGCGCAACTAGCCAAGGCCGTTTCTTCAGCCGGCAATCGTCAGCCGGATTTTTTGGCGGACTATATGTGGACTGATTTACTCCTCAATCAATTTAAGGGTTCCGAGCATCTTATTTTCGACGGGACACCGCGTTCATTGCTTCAAGCGGAAATTCTTGATACCGCGATGATCTTTTACCAACGAGAGTTGGTTTATGTCATCGCGCTTCATATCTCTCACACTTGCGCCACCGATCGTCTTACCAAACGGGCGCGGCACGATGATGATGAGACGGGAATTAAAAAGCGTCTCGCTTGGTATGATCAGGATGTCGCGCCGGCCCTGGATTATTATCGAACTAATTCCCGTTATTGCTTGGTCGAGATTGACGGTGATCGGCCGATTGAAGTAGTACACGCCGATATTCTCGCCCACTGTGACCAAAAATAAATTGAGTATTAAATCTCCCGCCGAGATCGAGATTATCCGCGCGGGCGGGCGCGAGTTGGCGAAGATTCTCGAAACTCTCGCTTCTGCTGTTCGACCCGGGATCACGACGCGCTCGCTCGATACTCTCGCTCGCGAACTCATCCATCAGGTGGGGGGTGAACCATCTTTTCTCAACTATCGTCCCGTTGGTACACCGACACCCTTCCCCGCCGCGCTTTGTGTGTCGGTCAATGATGAAGTAGTGCACGGGATTCCGGGTGATCGCGTGCTTGAAGTGGGTGACTTAGTCGGTCTTGATCTCGGTCTCAAGTTTCAAGGTCTTTACACGGATATGGCGGTGACGGTAGCGGTGGACGAAATCTCGACTGAAGCGCAGGCGCTTCTTGATGTTACTCGTCAGGCTTTGTCGGCGGGAATTGCGGTGGCGAAAGCGGGGGCGACGACGGGGGATATTGGCTTTGCCATTGCCACGGCCATTTCGGATCGAAAAAAGTACGGCATTGTCACCGAGTTTGGCGGTCACGGTGTGGGGCATCAAGTACACGAGCCACCAGAAGTTCCTAATGTTGGATTGCCGGGGTCAGGCGAGCGGTTGTCCGCCGGATTAATAATTGCCATTGAACCGATGATCATTATCGGCTCGGGTAAAGTGATAACGGCCGACGACGGCTGGACGGTTAAGACGAAGAAGGGCGGTCTCTCGGCGCATTTTGAACACACGGTGTTGGTGACCGATAACGGTGGCGAAATTTTAACCCCGTTAGAGGTAAACCTCTAACGGGGTTAACCAAAGTGTGATAAAATAATAATTATGTCGGAAATAATAAATGAAGAACGCAGTTTGATTATCTTGAAGCCCGACGCACTTCAGCGTGGTTTGGTCGGTGAAATCTTTCACCGGTTCGAACGGAAAGGCTTGAAAATTATTGGTTTGAAAATGGTCGAACTCGAAGATGTGGCGCTTGACGAGCACTATGCTCATCATAAAGATAAACCTTTTTTTGATGCATTGAAAAAATTTATGAAGTCGGCGCCGGTCGTCTTAGTGGTCGTTTCTGGTATTAACGCGATTCGGGCCATTCGACTGGTTGTTGGTCCCACTAAAGGTTACGAAGCCGAAGCCGGCAGTATCCGTGGAGACTTCGCCATGAGTGGTCAATCAAATATTGTTCACGCCTCTGATTCCGCCGAGACAGCCGAGCAAGAAATCAAGCGATTTTTCAAGCCCGAGGAACTTTTCGACTATCAAAAACCGGACTTCCCGTGGCTTTATTCGGATAGTGTATAAAATATAAAAAGGGGTATAATGGGGACGAGGTTGTCTGGTGATTATCTAGATCAAATACTTTAATTTTGGGATCCTCACATACCGTGCGTTTTGGCGCATCGTTGCGGGAACCCACCTAGATTTTATTCTAGGTTAATCCATCCAGACAACCTCACCAAAAACCTTCCCTGTTCGGGGAAGGTTTTTGTTTGACATCATCAAGCAATGGTAGTATCTTAGAATTATGAAAACTCTCACTTACACTATTAAAATCGAACATGGGGAAGATAGCGGCTATATTGTTTCGGTTCCAACCTTACCCGGCTGTTTTACCCAAGGTCGAACTTATTCCGAAGCGGTTGAGAACGCCGAAGAAGCGATCACTGGTTTTATTGAAGCCCTCCATAAAGCTGGTCAGCCCATCCCTCGCGAAAATAAATTACCAAAAAGATTGGCGGTGGGGATTCAAATTAATTCCGCCTGGGCCAGATTACTGCCAGCTTAATGGGCCGTTTACCCAATTTGTCTCCCAAGAAAGTTGTCACTGCTCTCAAGCGTGGCAGTTTTGTTTTTCATCACCAACGCGGTAGCCACGCCTACTTTTGGCATAGTGAAAAAGGATTAATGACTTCAGTCCCGATCCATTCTGGCGATGTTGATCGCGGTTTGCTCAAAAAGATAATCAAGCGGGCGGGTTTATCCGAGAACGAATTCCGCGATTTACTCTAGTCTTTTTTTCTGCAGGGCTCACTTTCGGGTGGGCCTTTTTTCTTGTATACTTAAACTCAAGAATGACAGCGAAAGCGCAATCAACTTTAACTTTCCATGGCGGAGCTGGAGCGGTGACCGGCGCTAATTTTTTGTTGGAGCTTAAACCCGCCTCGTCGGCGGGCAAGCCGATCCGGCTACTTGTGGATTGTGGTCTCTATCAAGGCGGGAAGGTGTTTGAGGATCAGAACCACGAACCCTTCCCTTATGATCCGGCGACAATTGATTATCTCTTCGTCACGCACGCCCACCTCGATCATGTTGGCCGAATCCCGTCGCTCGTGCGCGCCGGTTTTCGCGGGACAATTTATTCCACCCCACCAACTAAAGAAATCGCCGGATTGATGCTGGAAGATAGTCTCGGGGTAATGGGCAAAGAATCTCGGGGGAGTGGCAAGCCGTTACTTTATGAATCCGCCGATATTGCTACTGCACTCGCGCGGTGGCAGACGATCGAGTATCGCAAACCTTTTCCTCTCGCTGATTCCGGCGCCACTCTGATTCCCCATGACGCTGGTCACATTCTCGGTTCGGCGATGTATGAGATTGTCCGTAATGACCGGCGTTTACTCTTCACCGGTGATCTCGGCAGTTCACCGTCGCCCCTGCTTCATGATACGGAAATAGTAAAGGGCATTAATTATTTAGTGATGGAGAGTGTCTATGGTGATCGCGAGCATGATCAGCAAACGACGCGTCGTGATCGGCTGGAGGATGTGATTGAGAATACGATGAAGCAAGATGGTGTTTTGCTCATCCCGGCTTTTTCGATTGAACGGACGCAAGAGTTGCTCTACGAGCTCGAGCATATGACGGCCGAAGGTCGCATTCCGCCGGTGCCGGTTTATCTGGACTCACCATTGGCAATTAAAGTGACCGAGATTTACAAACATTTTCAAACCTATTTCAATTCCACGGTGGCGGATCCGGATCGTCTGCGCGACGGGATATTCAATTTTCCTAATCTGCATAAAACTTTGACGACCGAGGAATCGAGGGCGATTGCCGGCACGCCCGGGCGGAAAATTATTATTGCCGGTTCGGGAATGTCGAATGGCGGGCGGATTATTCATCATGAGAAACATTTTCTTTCTAATCCCTCCACCGCGCTCCTACTGATCGGTTATCAAGCGGCGGGCAGTCTCGGGCGACTGCTTGAAGAGGGGGCGAAAGAGGTGACGATCCTCGGCGCGCGAATTCCAGTTAAGGCAAAAGTTTTTTCTATTTCCGGCTATTCGGCGCATCGCGATGGTCCGCACTTGCTTGATTTTGTCCACGAACTTAGTGAATCGCTCGAGATGGTTTACGCCACGATGGGTGAACCGAAGTCATCATTCTTTCTCGCCCAGCGGATTCGTGATTACTTAGGCATCCGAGCATCAGTCCCGCGACTCGGCGAATCGGCGACACTCGATTTGTAATCTCGACTATTTTTAATATATACTATTCGAATGATGCTACCAAGCGATAAATCAAAATCAGAAGATAAACATGGTCATTCGCGGATTAAGATTTGTGTTTCTGGCGCCGCCGAGACCGATCACTGTGGCGAGGGCACGCTCGAAGTGGCAATGACATTGGGTCGAGAAATTGTTGAGCAGGGCGCGGTGCTCGTGACCGGCGCGACCACCGGCTTCCCGCTCTGGGCGGCGAAGGGGGCGAAGGAAGCCGGCGGCACTTCGCTCGGCCTCTCACCGGCCTCGACGGAGCATGAACACCTTAATTTTTATAAACTCCCGCTCGATTATCTTGACCTGGTGATTTATACCGGCTTTGGTTATTCCGGTCGCAATCTCTTGCTCACCCGCGCCTCGGACGCGGTCATTATCGGCTGTGGTCGGGTGGGGACAATCAACGAATTCACCATCGCTTTCGAGGATCGGAAACCAATCGGTATCTTAGAGAGTTGCGGTCCAACGGCGCAAATCATCCGTGAGATTATGGATAAGGGCCATCGTCACAACAACAATGTCATTTTCGACTCCGACCCCAAAGCTCTCGTCGCCCGCATTATTGAATTAGTAAAAAAAGAGAAAGCTACTTCGTAACACTCTCCACAATCCGCTTGAAGGTATTGGGTTCGTGTTCGGTGAGTTGGGATAAGATTTTGCGGTCTAGTTCGATTTTAGATTTTTTGAGCAAGCCCATGAAGCGGCTGTAGGAGAGTTTAGAATCAAGAGAACGGACAGCGGCGTTGATCTGGATTTGCCATAAGGCGCGGGCGTCGCGCTTCTTCTCTCGCCGATGGCGGAAGGCGTGCGCGCCGGCGTGGAGGATCGCGGTTTTCGCTTCTCGTTCTTTCTTGCTTCGGCCGAAGCGATAACCCTTCACATCTTTGAGGACGCGACGGCGATGTTTGGCGGCAATGGTTCCTCGTTTGACTCTAGGCATGGTTGGGGATTAAGTGACCAAGCATTTTGCGCTTAATCTGGAAGGGCATTAGCCGTTTGCTGGCCAGTTGTCCGTGTCGACTTTCTTTGGCGTTGAAATGATTTTGCCCGCCTCGACGCGACAAAATTTTCCCCGTGCGGGTAACTTTCAGTCGTTTAGAAAATGATTTGTTGGTTTTGATACTCATAGATATTTATTTAGCTCGTTCGATAACCAGTGAAATTCCTTTCGGACTGCGCTCCGGTCCACTCGCCACTCGATAACTGACGGTAATAAATTTCATCAAGCGGTCGAGGCGACCGCGCAGGAAGTCTTGATCGAAGTATTTCGCTCGTCCGCGGAGATACAATTCCAGCTTCACGCGATGTCCCTCACTAAGGAAGGCCGAGGCCTTGATCGCCTTGATCTCCAGATCGTGATCGCCGGTGCCGATTTTAACCTGCAACGCCTTCGTCTCGGTCTGATGGGCATTAGAGCGGGCTTGCTTCTGTTTCTTATTCTCGAGGTACTGGAACTTACCGAAATCCATAATCTTGGCGACCGGCGGATTACTCGCGCCCGAGACCTCGATCAGATCCGACCCTAGCTCAATGGCCTTATTCAGCGCGTCCGTGAGCGAGAGAACGCCCAAATTAGCGCCCGTCTCGTCAATGACGCGCAAGGTGGGAGCGGTAATCTGATGATTAATGCGAGTTCGCGCTTTCAATTGGCTTGTTAAGCTACCTCACCATCCTAACCGACCGGTGTTTGAAAGTCAACATTTTATTATTTACCAAATAATTGGTGATGGGTGCCGATAAGTTTAAAAATTATAAACCTGTCTTCTTCTTGATATAAAGCGCGAAAATCACCGGTTATATTAATACTTCTTTTGTCAGCATAACGACCAGATAACATGTGATTATTGAGCAAGGGATGAAACTTATCCTGTTGAAATAAGGCTAGTCGTCTATAAAAAGCTTCTCGGATTTCTCGTTGGAGCTTATCAAACTGTTTCAAAAATACAGTGTGATATTTAATTTCTGTGTTTAGATCGCCGGACATAATTTTCCAAATACTGGATTGCATCTTCGGCGTTAGAAAAAGCCGGTGATAAATTCTTTCCCGCTTTTACATCTTTAGTAATCTGTCGAAGAATCCGAGCTGTTCTCGTATTGGGAATCTCTAGTGTTGGAGCGAATGTGACAGCTAACTCGCCAGCCACAAAAGATTCGGTCGCTTGTTTGTATAAATCACTCAAGGCGATTCCTTGTTTTTTCGCCCGTTGCTGGGCAGCGTGTTTTAATTTGTTATCTAACTTAAAAACCATTTGTGTAATCATATTGTTAGTATATACGATAGTGTTATGGCGTCAATAAAAAAGACCAATAAAGCGCGAGGTGGGATTTAGCCACATTGAGGATTAGAGTCACTACAGTAGAATCCAATGGTTGAATCAAATAAAATTAAATAAGCGGAGTTCTGGTGCTTGACAATCTTTGCTGTTCCCTTGGAATCCACACAGTAAACATTTATGCAATCGGGTTGGTGTTTTAATTTAGCCGCCACCACATAACTTTTAGCGTCTGATGCGCACCAGACTCTTGAGGCGCCATACTCGTCCACATTCAAGGTTTTTATATGTTGGATCGCTTTTACTACATCCGGACTAAGTTTAGTCACTCCGCCTTGGGTTCCACTAGTGGCGAGACAGAATCCTTCTGAATAATTTCCGTAATTATTTCCGTTTTCTTGAAAATAAGTTTCAGCGGAGGTTCTTATACCAATCAAATCTTCAATAATCGCCGCGTCAGCGGCTTTCGCGCGGGCGTTACCTAATGAGGCAAAAACGATACTTGAGAGCAAACCAATGATCGCAATGACAACGAGAAGCTCAATCAGAGTGAACCCCCCCTAGCTTTCTTAAAAGAGTTCATAATTATGAGTTCCAGTATATCTCAAGTGTGATAAAATATAAAGATGCATCGGATTAAGAATTTTAAGGTGTTGACAAAAAATCCCGTGAGAACCATGGCGTTACAGTTGGCGGAGGTGGCGCTTGAGTCGATTGAAACAAGAGGAGTGATTAGGCGCGCGGTGTCGTTCAACCAAAACGAAATTAAGATTAACGACACAGTTATTCCGCTTGAGCCCAATGGACGAATTTTTGTCGTCGGCGTTGGTAAGTGTTCACTCGAGGCGACCCTCGAGCTGGAGGCAATTCTCGGTGAGCGAATCACAGATGGCGTGGTGATTGATGTGGAACGGCGCGAACTCCCCAAACGAACTCGTTTTTATCTCGGTGATCATCCTTTCCCAACGGAGAATAATATCAAGGCCACCGCCGAGATTATCAAACTATTATCGCCAGTTAAGCAAGACGACTTAGTTATTTTTGTTATCTCCGGTGGTGGTTCGGTGTTGCTCTGCCAACCCGCTGGTCAAACTATTCCGGAAGAGATTGAGTTGACGAAACATTTTTTCCGAAATGGCGCGTCGATTGGCGAATTAAACACGGTGCGGAAACATTTATCGCTCGCCCGTGGCGGATATTTGGCGAAGGCGGCTTATCCGGCGCGTGTCGTCTCACTTATTTTTTCCGATGTGCCGGGAAATAATCTGGAATCTATTTCCTCCGGTCCAACCGTGAAGGACGATAGTACGATTGAAGAGGCGAAGCGTCTAATCGAGAAATACGCTGTGGCCGGCGAGAGTGAAGTGATAATTAAACACTTGATTGAGACACCGAAGGAAGCGAAATATTTTGACCGAGTGACAAACCTTCTGCTCTTGACCAACGAGACAGCTTTGCAAGCGATGACCGATCTGGCTTCGACGCTCGGATTAACACCAACGATCAAGAATCTGGCGCTCGCGGGCGAAGCCCGCGCGGTGGGCGAAGCGATTGCTCGAGAGCTCTCGACCGCTCCACCGGGAAGTGTCTATCTCTACGGCGGTGAGACAACCGTGACCATCCAGAACGCCAGTATGGGGCAGGGCGGACGCAATCAAGAATTAGCTCTCGGCGCTTTACCACAGCTCTCGGCCGGCGAATGCCTGCTCGCCATCGCTTCAGACGGTGTGGATAATAGCGATCATGCCGGCGCGCTTTGTGATACAATAACGCGTGAACGGGCTCGAGTTGTCGGCTTGGATCCCGTCGTTTTTCTTAATCAGAATAATTCGTACGCCTTTTTTACGGCGGTGGGGGATTATTTGGAGACCGGTTATACCGGTGCCAATGTGTCTGATATTATTATTGCGCTAAAATTTAAAACTTAATTATGTCTGACCGTTCATCAGCCTTGATTCTTCAGTTTCGCGAATTGACAATTGACGATGTGCCGTTGGTGGGTGGTAAAAATGCAGCTTTGGGTGAGATGGTCGCCAATTTTACCCCGCTCGGGATTGCGGTGCCGGATGGTTTTGCCATTACCGCGACCGCTTATAATCATTTCCTCGAGACCGCTCAACTGCGACCGAAGATTGAGAAACTTCTGGACGGACTTGATACGCACGCGATTCGCGATTTAGCACGACGGGGTGAAGCGGTGCGTCGCTTAATCTCTGGCGCGTCGTTGCCGGAAGATTTACGAACGGCAATCAATACTGCTTACGCCGAAATGAGCGGTGGCGCGCCGGATGGAATTGATGTGGCGGTGCGTTCCTCGGCGACGGCGGAAGATTTACCCGATGCTTCCTTCGCTGGTCAGCAGGAAACTTATCTTAACATTCGCGGGGTGACGGCGCTAGAGACGGCGGTCAAAAATTGTTTTGCTTCGCTTTTTACTAATCGGGCGATTTCCTATCGTGTGGATAAAGGCTTCCCGCCGTTGTCGATCTCGCTGTCGGTGGGGGTTCAGAAGATGGTCCGGAGTGACAAGGGTTCGAGCGGAGTAGCTTTTTCGCTTGATACCGAAACCGGTTTTGGTGAAGTGGTAGTGATCAATAGTTCTTATGGTCTCGGTGAGATGGTGGTGCAAGGCAAGGTGACGCCGGACGAGTTTACGGTTTTCAAGCCCACTCTGGCGCTAGGCTTCAAGGCGATTATCGCGCGGAATCTGGGGACGAAAGAAACCAAAATGATTTATGGCAGTGGTCGGAAGGCGACCGCGATCGTCGTGGTGTCACCTCGTGAGCGCGTGGCGGCGAGTCTCACCGATGACGAGGTGATTCGGTTGGCGACTTGGGTGGTTAAGATTGAAAAATATTTTTCCGAGCGAAAACAACGCTACCAACCGATGGATACGGAGTGGGCGAAGGATGGAATCACCGGTGAATTATTTATTGTCCAAGCGCGTCCCGAAACGATTCACGCGACTGCGAACAAACAAAGTTATCAAGAATATCGGTTGACGGTGCCTGCACCGCAAGCGTTGATCACCGGCGCTTCGGTGGGCTCGAAGATTGGCGCGGGTCAAGTGCGCGTGATCAAGTCAGCCGCCAAGATTGCCGAGTTTAAGGCGGGCGAAGTTTTAGTCACCGAGATTACCGATCCGGACTGGGAACCGATTATGAAAATTGCGGCGGCCATTGTGACTGACCAAGGTGGTCGAACCAGTCACGCCGCGATTGTCTCGCGCGAGCTCGGGATTCCGTGTATCGTCGGGACGGCGACCGCCACGAAAGTTCTTCGCACAGGCGCACCGGTGACCGTGGATTGTTCGGCTGGCCGGACCGGCCGGGTGTATCCGGGAATTCTCGCGTTCGAATCGATTGAGCATAAATTAGATCAGGTGCCAGTGATCAAGACGAAGGTGATGGTTAATATTGGTTCACCGGATGAGGCTTTCAGTCACTACCGTCTGCCAGTCGCGGGTATCGGCCTGGGCCGGATTGAGTTTATCATCACTGAACATATCCGAATTCATCCACGGGCGTTGATTGCCTTCGATGCGCATTTGCCGATAAAGAAAAAAGATAAAGTTCAACACCAACTTAATGTTCAGATCGAAGCACTGACGGTGGGGTATAAGGATAAGCGTGCTTTTTACATTGATGAGCTTGCCGAAGGGGTGGCGAAAATTGCGGCAGTGGTTTATCCTAAGCCGGCGATTATTCGTTTTTCCGATTTCAAAACCAATGAATACCGGACTTTAATCGGCGGTGATCAATATGAGCCGAATGAAGAGAACCCGATGATTGGTTGGCGTGGCGCCTCGCGTTATTATGATAACGCTTTTCGCGATGCTTTCGCGCTCGAGTGCGCGGCGATCAAGAAGGCGCGGAGCGAGATGGGGCTGACGAATATTATTCCGATGATTCCGTTTTGTCGGACACCGGAAGAGGGAAAGAAAGTGCTCGAGTTGATGACTTCGTTCGGTCTCGATCGCACCGCCGATTCGAGTTTGAAAATTTATATGATGTGCGAGATTCCGTCGAATGTTATTCTCGCCGATGACTTCCTCGAACTCTTCGATGGTTTTTCCATCGGCTCGAATGATCTTAGCCAACTGACGCTTGGTATTGATCGAGATTCGGGAATTGTAAACAAAATTGCCGATGAGAATCATCCGGCGGTGAAGCGCCTGATCGAGATGGTGATTGAGAAGGCGCGCGCCAAGGGCAAATACATCGGGATTTGCGGGCAAGCGCCATCCGACTTTCCGGACTTTGCCGCTTTCTTGGTCGAGCGAGGGATTGATAGTATCTCGCTTAATCCGGATACCGTTATTCCGACCACGCTCGCCATCGCCGAGTGCGAGAAAAAATTAAATAAGATATGAGAATCGGAGTTTTTGGCTACGAATTGTGGGAGCGGGAATATTTGACGACGCGCGTCCCGGCTGGCGCCGAGTTTGTTTTCTTTGATCAGCCGTTGAATCACGATCACCCACCAATGGACATCGATTTTGAGGGTTTGGTGGTGTTTGTCAGTTCGCAGGTGGATGAAGCGGTTCTCGGTCGTTTGCCCAAAGTGCGTTTTATCCTCACTCGCTCAACCGGTTATGATCACATTGACTTAGTGGTTTGTCGGGCGCGCGGGATTACGGTCTCGAATGTGCCGGCCTACGGCGAAGCGACGGTGGCGGAATACACTTTCGCTTTACTCTTGGCCTTGTCGAGGAAAATTTGTCTGGGCTATCATCAAGTGCGGGAGTCGGGCAGTTTTAGCGTTACCAATTTGCGCGGTTTCGATTTGGAAGGAAAGACGCTAGGAGTTGTTGGCACTGGTCGCATCGGTCGGCATGTGATGCGAATCGCGCGCGGTTTCGGCTTGAAAATTTTGGCTAACGACGCGCATCCAGATAAAAAGTTTGCCGAGACGATAGGGGTTTCGTACCTGACTTTACCCGAACTTTTAGCACAGAGCGATATTGTCACTCTCCATGTGCCGGCCATACCCGCCACCGAGCATCTCTTAAACACGACCACTTTTGCTCAAATGAAACGCGGGGCGATTCTCCTCAACACCAGCCGTGGTAGTGTGGTGGATACACAAGCGCTGGTGCTGGCTCTCCGCTCGGGGCAAGTGGCTGGCGCCGCGCTCGATGTCCTCGAAGAGGAAGGAGTGATTCGCGATGAATTGGATTTGCTCGTCGCCGGTCATCCCGAGGAGCATAATTTAAAAACCGTGCTCGCTAATCATGTGCTGATTGATTTGCCGAATGTGATTGTGACGCCTCATAACGCCTTCAATACTGCCGAAGCGCTCCAGCGGATTCTCGATACCACACTCGATAATCTTCGGGGCTTAATCGCCGGTACGCCGGTAAACATCGTTTTATGATTGATCAATTTACCACCCGGCCGATTTTGAATTCGCGCGGAGAATGGACAATTGAAGTTACCTTACGATCGGGAGAATTGACAGCGATCGCGTCGGTCCCGCAAGGCGAGAGTCGGGGCGCGTATGAAGCCGTCAGTGTGTCGGCGGACCAAGCGGTCAAGAATATTTTAGAAATTATTGCGCCGGTCATGGTGGGGCAGAAACTTGGCGACCAAAATAGTTTGGATAATAAATTGAAAGAATCAGATGGGACGGCGACGAAAGAACGCCTCGGTGGGAATGCACTACTCGTGGTTTCGATGGTTTACGCGCGCCTCTCGGCGCGCGCAGAGAATTTGCCGTTGTGGCAATACCTTCGCCATCTTTCTACGACACCGAGTGTTAAAGATGCCCAACACTCGGTGTCGCCGCGACTTTTGTCATTGATGATTGAAGGTGGACTACACGCCCCCGGCGCGTCGCCGTTTCAGGAATATCTCGTCTTGCCACGGACGACAACGATTATTGAATCGGTAAACATCGTGACAAAACTCTACAGCGCACTCCGCCAACTTATCAGTGATCGTTTCGGTCCCGGCGCGACGCACTTGGGCGACGAAGGGGCGTTCGCGCCACTCATCGCCGATCCGCTCGCGCCCATGTCTTTAATTATGGAAGCGGCGCGGGTGGCGGGTCTTGATGATAAGTTCGATCTTGGACTCGATGCCGCGGCGGACAATGTTTTTTTAAGCCCCGAAGAATTAAACACTTTTTACGATCAGGCGCGGGCGAATTATCCGCTTTGCTATCTCGAAGATCCGTTTAAGGAGAATGAGCTTGATAATTTTGCTTCGCTTTTAGCTAAGTCTAATAAAGAATTAATGATCGCGGGTGATGATTTGACGGTGACAAATGTTGAACGGATAAAACTCGCACAAGCCAAAGGGAGCATCAACGCGATGATTATAAAACCCAATCAGATTGGCACGGTGACCGAGACGCTCGAAGCGGTCAAGCTGGCGCGTGAGTATGGTTGGAAAGTTATTGTCTCGCATCGCGGACAGGAAACGAATGACGATTTTATCGCCGATCTAGCTTGGGGCATCGGCGCCGACGGGATCAAACTTGGCGCCCCAGCGCGCGGTGAACGAGTAGCAAAATATAATCGTCTGCTCGAGATCGAAGCTACCCAAGTTTAATTTTTTAAGGTTCGGCACTTGGCAATCACCGCGGGGAGTTTCTGGAAACTCTGGCGGAAATCATTGAGTGTGCCGGTCGAACGAAGCGCGGCGGCGGGATGGAACATCGGGTAGATAAATAATTTGCCGGCTGGAAATAATTTGCCTTGATCACGGGTAATTTTTCCCAACGGTAAAAAATAATTCATCGCGAAGCGACCAAGCGTGGCAATGACTAAGGGTTTGATGATGGCAATTTGGCGCGCGAGATAAGGTCGGTAAGCTTCGATCTCTTGGGGAAGCGGATCGCGATTGTCCGGTGGTCGGCGTTTGACGATGTTGGTAATGTAGACATCGGTTCGTGGCCAACCTAGTTCGCCAAGTAGTTTATCTAAAAGTTGTCCCGACCGGCCGACGAACGGCCGGCGTAATTCATTTTCCCGCGCGCCCGGCGCTTCACCGATAAAGAGGACCTCGGTATCCGGATTGCCTTCGCCGAAAACGAGATTCGACTCGCGCAGCGGGAGTGTCTCATCGGCAATTATTTCGGCTTCGAGCGCTTTCAACTGTTCAATTTTGGTTTAATGCTCCTTTTGGGTGCTTAGAGTCCGAGGTAGCCTTTGATGATTTTAGTCCGACGATTTTTGTTTAAACCGCGATGAATATTGATGTGC
>JAGVGK010000032.1 GCA_020057185.1 Minisyncoccota bacterium
AGCGAAAGGGGCTTGCCACCCTTGTGGTTTTTCTTTTTGTTCATACTTGAATAGCTTAATGGCTAAATCAAGTGTTGCAATTAATTCTGGAACTTAGGATTTCAAATGTTGCACGGTCAGCTAGTTTGTGCTAATCTCTCTCCCATGATCGTCATTGAAGTGAAAAAGGAAAATCCGAGCGAGTCGAACTTGAGCGTGATTAAGCGCTTCGGTCGACGCGTCCAATCGTCGGGGATGATTCGCCGTCTCAAATCCACTCGCTACGCCGCCCGCCCAAAATCCGACTTTAAGCGAAAACGCGAAACCCTGAAAAGGATTTCTCGCCGAGCAGAAATTGAACACTTGCGCAAACTTGGTAAATTGCCTGATGCCATTAGCTATCAGAAACCTCACTAGAGCGCCCGTCCCTCGTCTGCCTTATCGCCGACTGGCCGAGCGTATTTTAGGAACAAACTACGAATTAAGCGTCGTTTTGATTGGAAATACTCGAGCCCAAACCTTGAATCGCCTCTGGCGCGGTAAAAATTATCCGGCCAATATCTTAACCTTCCCACTTGATCGAAATTTAGGTGAAATTTTTTTAAATCTTGACCAAACTTCAGGCGTTGATCTCCAACCCCTCTTTATCCACGGTTTACTTCATTTGAAAGGTTTGACACATGGGAGTAGAATGGAGCAACTAGAGAACAAAAATTATGCGCAGAGTCATCATCACCGGGCTCGACGTCGGCACCATGTCGGTCAGAGTCGCAGTCTGTGAAGTTATCAAGGGCGCGCGTCACCCGAAAGTTTTAGCGTTGGTAAAAGCGGAGTCCCGCGGTCTGCGCCGCGGTTATGTGATTAACCAAGAAGAAGTGAGCCAGGTAATCCGCGCGGTGATTGCGGAGGCCGGTCGACAATCTCAAACGAGAATCAAACATGTCATCCTTGGTCTCGGCGGTGTTACGCTCGAGTCGCGCCTCGGCGAAAGTCAGATCGTCGTCTCCCGCGCCGATGCCGAAATTACCGACAACGACATCAATCGTGTCATTGAATTGGCAGAGACCAGTCTACCCAATATGGCCAATAATCGCGTCATCCACACCATTCCTCTCCACTTCAAACTTGACGGTCACAAGATTCCCGGCCGACCCGAGGGGATGCGCGGGACCAAACTGGAAGTGCGCGTTCTCTTCATCGTCTGCCTTAATCAGCATCATGATAGTCTTCTCCGCGCCGTGGAGTCCGCCGGTTTGTCGGTCAATGAAACGGTTGCCACGCCGATTGCCGCCGGTTTAGTGGCTCTCTCGACTCAACAAAAGAATGTCGGTTGTGTGCTAGCAAATATCGGTTCGCAAACCACTTCACTCGCCGTCTTCGAGGACGGCATTCCCGTTTCGCTTCAAGTGTTGCCGATTGGTTCAATGGATATTACTAACGACATCGCGCTCGGTCTCCGCGTCCCGCTTGATGAAGCGGAACGATTGAAATTAAGCGGTGATCAAATTCTACCCTTCCGGAAAAAACTCGACGAGATTATCGAAGCGCGACTCTCGGATATGTTTGACTTGATCGAAGCGCATCTCAAGAAAATTGGGCGAAGCGGTCTCCTGCCGGCCGGCGTTATCATCACCGGCGGCGGTGGAAATATTGAAAATATTGCCGGTCTAGCTAAAGATGAACTCCACCTACCAGCGCGCGTCTTCACCCCCGTCGGCGAAAATCAAGGCCGACCGGCGTTGCGCGATAGCCACTGGATCGTCGCCTACGGACTGTGTCTCTTCGGTCTCGGTGGTGATCCCGATAATCCTACCACTTCACCTTCAATCTTTACCCCAATCAAACGCAAATTTTTTCACTGGCTCAAAGAGTTGTGGCCGTAAAAAAATAAACTAAGCGATATTTATACTCACATTTTTCCGCATATCAATCGCTCCCGAAATATCGAGAACGGCTTCAAGTTTCCAGTCAATCCGGCTGCTACTCATTGGCATGCCACCAAGAACACCGGTGATATTCAATGCTTGACTGGCAATACCACCAAGAGGACTTGGTGCATTAGTTTCCAACGGCATAATATTATTGGGAATATTTATCTCGAATGGATACTCCCCCGCTAAGTAATCTTTTTCACTGTCGAGTGGCAGTTCAAATTGAAAAACCGTCGAGGTTTGACGCTGGGTCATTGGCAGATTCGTCGTTCCACTTTTACTAAAACTGGTTGCTGGGCGCATCGCCGTTATTGTCTGCTGACCAATTAACCACAGCGAGAGTTTGTTGGCATGAGTTACTTTTTTCAAGCTTAATTTAACGACACCCTTAACCACTTCGCCAAATGAGTAGTTGTATTTCTCGGGGACAACTTCCAGTTTCCCGCGACTAAAAAAATTGAACATGATTTAATCCTTATCTATAACCGGAAATCACACACATTCCGCTATCCAGTGCTTCCTGCAAAGGATTCTCTACTACTTTGCCATCTATCGTGTATGTCCATTTTTGTCCGTTGCTATCAACATCTAGACTTGTCCCAGCTGATTCTGCTATAGCGACATCTCTATAATATTGCGCCGAAGCAATTCTTGCGCTTTCCGTAAACTTACATTCCATTTTCCCATTATTCGGCATTTGTTCAACATAATTACACCTCCCACCAATGATTCCTAAAATTTCTTTCTCCATAGTTCCCCCAGTCAACGGATGAACAAATGTCGTTTTGTATTTTGTGCACGAACTTAACTTATCAGAAAAAACATTGAGATCAGCTCTCAGTTGTTGAGTAGATGATGGTATACCACTGCCACTGGTGACAGTAAAGTAGTCACTGTAACCAATAACACTCGTTCCACCCCTTGCTGGGCTGTTAACAGAAGAAATCTTAACCCGATAACTGTCTGGCGAAATATCGTTAGGCATCGTAACTGTAACTGCACCATTACCACCCATCAATTGACTACCATTAGCCAAACCGTATCTGGTGCCGACAAGATCAACTTGAGTCCATTCATTTCCATAAAATCCATGAGAAGTCCAACTAATCTGACGAGTTTCCCCCGAAGGCCAAACATCACCTGATCTGGGCGAGGTAATATCAATTGATTGACTTTGCTGATTTTGTTGGCTTTGTAAAACAGACAGTTGCTGTTTAAGTTGATTAATCAGCGCCAACAATTGACTGATAAGTTGTTGTCGCAACTCTTGTATCCGTGCTTGAGTCGCTGCTAACATTGGTGTACTTTGAGCGCTAACAAAAACTGGGCTTATGATAAACGACACAGCGAGCAAAACAATAACGATATATTTTTTCATATACGAGAAGCATACCAGTTAAGCAAAAAAAATCAGCAAAGTTATCCACAGGTCAAAATTTATAAACCTTCCTATACCACATCCGCACGATCGTAGAGTTGTGGTTAGGAGAGTTTAAATTTTAGAGATTTGCTTTTTCTATTTGTTCTGATACGCTTAAGCTACAAAAACCTATGCCTAAAATCAATCCAGAAATTGAAGCGTTTGCTCGCATTAAGGTGGTCGGGATCGGCGGTTCCGGCAAGAACGCCGTCAACCATATGATTAATTCCAAGGTTCGTGGAGTAGACTTTATTGCCATTAACACTGACGCCCAAGATCTTCATCATTCACTGGCCAAACATAAGGTTCATATTGGAAAAAATTTGACCCGCGGTCTCGGCACGGGCATGAATCCGGAAGTTGGTCGAAAAGCCGCCGAGGAAAGTGTCGAAGAAGTGCAAAATGTTATTAAGGGCGCAGATATGGTCTTCATCGCCGGTGGGACCGGCGGTGGCACCTTGAGTGGCGCCGGTCCCTTCGTTGCTAAAGTGGCAAAAGACCTCGGCGCCCTGACGGTCGCCGTCGTCACCAAACCTTTCTTCTTCGAGGGTTCACAACGGATGCAAATTGCCGAACGAGCGATTGAGGACCTGCGGAAAGAAGTGGACGCACTCGTGATTATTCCCAACGACCGCCTCTTGGGTCTGATTGATAAAAATACGACCGCCTTCTCCGCTTTCGCCACTTGTGATGAAGTGCTCCGTCAAGCCGTTGAAGGTATCTCCGATCTCATTACCACGCCGGGTATCATCAACGTAGACTTCGCCGACATCAAAGCGATTATGTCGAACGCCGGCTCGGCGCTGATGGGGATCGGGCGCGGCGTGGGCGATAATCGCGCCAGTGACGCCGCGCGGGAGGCGATTAATTCTCCGCTACTTGATGTTTCGATTGAGGGAGCGCAAGGCGTGCTCTTCGCCATTGCCGGCGGGAAGGATATGACGATGTTTGAGATTCAGGAAGCCGCTAAAACGATTATCGAATCAGTGGATCCGAATGCCAAAATTATTTTCGGCGCGATTCATGATGATAAGTTGAATAAAAACGAAATTAAAATCACCGTTATTGCTTCCGGCTTTCCCGAAAATGCTAAGAAAAAACCGATGGCTCATCTCGGCGAGAAGCCCGAGGTTGATAAAGATAAATCAGAATCGACCAAAGAGAAAGAGACCGCGCCCGAACCAGAAGTTCGCTATCCGAAACGCGCGGAAATTCCAAAATCAACCAATGCTAAAGTCGAAGAAGAATCCGACGACTGGGCATCCATCCCTGCCTTCCTAAGACGATCTAAAAAGCCGTGATTTATGATTTAACAATTATCGGGGGTGGGCCGGCGGGGGTCGGAGCGGGAGTTTATGCCGCGCGAAAAAGATTAAAAACACTGCTCATTACACCTGAATTCGGTGGTCAATCAATTGTTTCAGAAAGCATTGAGAACTGGATTGGCACAGTGAAGATTTCGGGCACCAAGCTCGCCGAAGACTTAAAGGCTCATCTCTTGGCTTACGCTGGCGATTCGGTAGAGGTGAAAGAAAAAGAGGGAGTCCAAGATATTCAAAAAACTGAAAACAGTTTTACGGTAATTACCGACAAAGATAAATACGAAACGAAAACTATTCTCATTGCGACCGGCAGTCATCGGCGTAAATTAGAAATCCCGGGGGCGGTTGAGTTTGATAATAAAGGTCTAACTTATTGTGCCTCGTGTGACGGGCCACTTTTTTCAGATAAGGATGTCGTGGTCATCGGCGGGGGCAATGCCGCCCTTGAAACTTCTGCTCAACTCTTGGCTTATTGCCAGAATGTCACCTTGCTCAACCGCAGTGACGCGCTAAAAGGTGACGAAATTACACTAGCTAAATTAGCCAGAAATCCAAAATTAAAAATTATTAAAAATGCCGTGCCGGTCGAAATCAAAGGCGGCCTGCCCGACGGCAAGGCGGGTCGATTCGTCACCGGAATCATCTATGAAGACACCTTGACGAAAGAGCGACACAATATATCAGCCACGGGAATCTTCGTGGAAATTGGGCTTCTTCCCGCCACCTATTTTGCCAAAAATATTCTAACTCTTAATCAATACAACCAAATTCCGGTTGATCCGCGCACCCAACGCACCGCCGTCTCGGGTCTGTGGGCCGCCGGCGACTGCACCGACGGCTTATATCACCAAAACAATATCGCTGCTGGCGACGCAATTAAGGCGCTGGAAGATATTTATAATCACCTTCACCTCGGGGAATAAATGGGCGGTACAGGATTCGAACCTGTGACCTTTTCTACGTCAAAGAAACGCTCTACCAACTGAGCTAACCGCCCTAGCTTTTAGATTATCATCTCGCTATCTTAGGAGCAAATCAAATTCTGAATAATTGTCTTTCACCAACTTCTTCCAAGCCGCCGTTTCATTTGACCCGCCTAAATAATTTTTGTGATAAACCAATAAAACATGTACCGTGCAGGTATTTTTGTAGACTGCTACGATACAGCGATTACCTGACCCGTGTCTTGATTCTTGTGTTCTGTGAATACGAAATTCTGTTTTACAAATTTTAATCTCGCCGGTATCGGTGATAATTTCTGCAATGTTGGTTAACCCAACTAGAGAGTCAATGCGTCTTAGCTCCTCGTGGATCGCATTCCATGTAGTGTCCCAAGCCCCCTTATACTTCTTCTCAAATTTTGAGATGAAGTGACGGTTAGCAAATTTTTCTATAACGACAGCATAATTAATAGACATCATCGGGGTCTTGTTGGGTTATCAACTCGTATGGTATAGCTTCGTCTGGAGCACAAATTTTGTACGGCAGTTGTTTATGGGTAAAATTGACAATGTCACGGGTATTTTTATTTTTCCATTTCACACTTATTTTTTTGATAAGCTCTATTTCCTTATCATTTAATAAATCAAGTTTTTGTTTAGAAGAAGGATCGGATAACGAGACCAGCAAGGCATCACCTTTGTGACCAATGGATATCTGACCGTCTTCTTCAAGTTCTGCCAGTGCGCGGAAATAAGGATCAGGGACAGGGCCGTATGCGCGATGTAAATATTGCATCCCGCTCATGCTATTAGAGTTTTGATAATACCAAGCAAAATCAGCCAGATACAACAATTTTGCTAATTTTGTCTTTGGCACTTTGCCATCGCGAGAAAGGGAGGATTTGAGAAAAGCGACAATCATCTCCTTATACTTCTCATACTTTGGTAAAACAGCAGTAGCAAACTCTTCAATAGAGATGCCGTATAAATCTTTAAGTTTGTCGGCTTCGTCCAATGTAAGCTCACGACCACCCCCCTCAATAGAGGTATACGACGGGCGAGAAATACCAAGCTTATTAGCTACAAATGATTGGGAAAACCCTCGCTCGGTCCTAAGAATCTTGATAAATTGTGCATATTTTTTACTCATGCCTTAAGTATATATAATGATGTAAAGAAGTCAAGCATTGGGTGTTGATAAATTTGACAAGCAGAATAGGGGGGTATAAAATGTCTTCATTATTAATAATTTCGGTTTAGTCGAACCGATATAAGTTCACCAAATATTTTATGGCTACATATTATGTTAAAAAGGATAACAAAAGTCAGTACTATTGGACTTTATTGTCAGATAAAAATGGTAAGACAATCTGCATGAGTAGTGAAGCTTATGTTTCAAAGCAAGGAGTAAAAGACTCTATCGCATGGAATCAAGCAAATGGTACCACAAAGAGTATCAAAGACCTTGCTTAGGTCAAATTGGGCAAAAGTTGCTGGACTATATAGATTTTGAGGAGAAAGAGGAAAGATTGAGTTACGGCTATTCACCAAAGAAGCTAGAAAGGCACACCTTGCTTACAAAAAATCCGCTTAAGCGGATTTTTTGTTTGTGGAATGATCTTTTGTGACCAGAGATTACTTTAATAGTTCATATTCAAACAGCTTCGGCTGAATAATATTTTCGTAGTATTTGGCTAATTTTGTTTTTAAGCTATTGATCGCTGTGTTTAATTCTGGGTAATCATAAATCCATTCATCGTTTTCGTTTTCGTAACGGGTGTTTAACTCCTCATCAATCTGATAAGTTCCATAAGTATATTTGCGGTTGTATGTTTTGGTTGATTTTGCCTTTGAGAGTATATCGGTAAAATTATCCAAAAGATCTTGTTCTTCTTTAGTAAGTTTATAAGTTTTTAATTTATTGCCTGCTACTGTACCTTTATCAAAACAAAGCTCGTTTTTGTAAAATTTCCCATCACTTCCATCAAAACTTCGACAATGATTGCGTTGACTTAAGCAGGTAAAGATAAAACAAGTTTTTAAAAAATTCTTATCTTTAAGATAACGCTCGCCACCATCAGCTGTAGTAAAATAAACATCTCGCTCATACCAATTCTTTTGCGGATACAGCTTAGCCGCAAATAGTGGCAACTTATCTACAAAATTGTCAGACCGTAAATAGAAACCTTGAGATTTTTCTAGACCATTGTACGTGATAGTCCTTGTTAAGGAATAACTGATAGGATCCAAGTTGTAGCTTGTGATTCGTAAATGACCGACTATATTATTATTGTATATTGCCTTACGTTTAATTTCTTTACCCGATTCTATGCCAGATAAATCACATACGACTTTTGTTTCGATATCGCCACTAAAAGTCCGTGTGTCTTTGTAGGCTTGTTGCATTGAGTGGTGTACCTTTTTGATTTCAATATCATGCAACTTAATCACCTCATCGTCTTCTTGTTGTGGCGTGTTATTCGTGTCTATGTCAAAAGCTTTAAGTGTCAATTCCTCACGACTATTGTCAGTGTTTTGCCATAAAATACAACTGATAGCGCTAGGACCGGCATGGAAAAATTGGCGGTTAAACAAAAAACCGTCAATGAATCTCTTTTCACCAAGGCCAAGCGATTTCCAATATTTTATCGGACTAAACAGTACGAAATAATCATCAGGCTTCGTGAGATAATATTTCCAACCTGACCATATAAATAGATTTGCTAATTCGCGGTGACTAGCTTCATTTGTTCCCGCTTTCTTAAATTCTTCATATACGAACGACTTGCTGGTGTTTTGGTTTTTTATTTTGGCAGCCTCATCTCTATAGGGTGGATTTTCTAATAGAATAATGTTTGTCTTTTTGTTTTTTACAAAATTATTTAGCTCGGCAATAGAGTTGGCGTACTCTTTACTTATCTTAATTTTTGTTTTTCCTAGTATAAATTGCTCACTCAAAGCATCACCGCCATTAACAAGAGGTTCACGCCCGGTAACCTCCATGGGTGGTGGGATAATTAATTTTACTTTATCGCCGAATCGTTCGTTTAGCACAATCCATTCTTTTAGCTCGTAGGTGTTCACTATTGCGTGGCTGATTTCATTGTCAGATAGATAATCGTGGAGACTAATCTTTGTCTTGTGCTTTTCTAATTCACCAACGGTAAGATCGCCAAAAAGACGACCAGAATAGAATGTATTTATAATGTCCTTTTTACTTTGCAAATATTTAGTTTTCAGTTCTTTGTCTATATATCTATCTAGTTCGTCAATCGTAATATCATTTACCTTTTTGTCGGTTAAAAATTCTTCCAAATTGCCAGTACCAGCAGTGCGATCAAGAATTATGTAATCGTGGCCATTCCCTTTCGGTAATTGTTTTATAGCGCGACGCACAAGCTCGGTTGCCTTGCGACAATATGGCGACGGTGTATAGAAAGCGCCGAGTTCTTTTTTGAGTGTTAAGGCGTTTAATAGATCATTAATGTATCTAAATTCTATGTCCTTGCCTTTCCATGGATAAATATAATCTTTAAACTTTTTGGGCGAGCGTAGTTCTTCAAATAGCTTACTCTTACTAGCTTTTGGATTTACGGTGTAAAAATGGTTTGCCCAGCCGACGACATCAAAAATATCAATATGAACTTTAACGAACGACGCATCCCCTAGAATCTCCGTAATGTGTCGAATGCCTTCTGGTGAGTTGTAATGGATTGTCTTGGATGAAGTGTGGGCGGCAAAACCGGCATTATTTTTACTCGCAGCTCCCGCGTATGGGATCTCGATCTTAACAAGATAGTCTTTGGTTTTGAATAAATAGGCGATCTCTTCGTTCAATGCAACAAGTAGAATATTTGCTGGTATGCTTTCGCCTTTGATACGCATGTGGCTAAGATATTTGATAGCTTGAAACAGTACAGTGTTGATATCTCCGATGGTCTTTTTAAACTCAAAAATTGTGCCTTTATAGACACCGTCGGTGTTATTTGCGAGCTCAGTATTTGCAATGGCGAATTTGTCAAAAAAATTAATTTGACCCTCGCGTTCAGAGTGAAAACTTTTATTTGATGATTTTTTATTCATAAATTTATTCCAATTTTTGACCCTACCGGGAATCGAACCCGGATTTTAAGCTTGAAAAGCTCATGTCCTAACCGTTAGACGATAGGGCCGAGGAGATAGCTTTTAGTTTATAGCTTTTAGGAGATTCTGGCAATCATCGTCAAAAAGTGTTAGTTTAGAATAATAGGAGACGTGGCAGAGTGGTTGAACGCGCCAGTTTCGAAAACTGGTATGTCCGAAAGGGCATCGGAGGTTCGAATCCTCCCGTCTCCGTTATGATTATCCTCGGCATTGAGACAAGTTGTGATGAGACGGCGGTGAGTGTCGTTCGCGGGACGGGCGGGTTTAAAAAACCAAAGTTTGAAGTGCTCGCCCATGTTGTCTCGTCGCAGACAGCGATTCATGCGCCGTGGGGTGGCGTCGTGCCGACCTTGGCGAAAAGGGAGCATAGTAAAAATTTGATTCCGGTGCTGGAGAAGGCATTGAAAAGTGCAAAATTAATTAAGAAATCAAATGTCAAGGCAACGCCTTGGGAAGCGAAAGGCGTTGCCTTTAATTCAATTAAAAAAATTCTGGAGCGAGAACCGGAATTGCTCGAACAATTTTTGAAATTCATTCCGACTATTGGCGTGCCGAAAATTGACCCCGTTAGAGGCTTTGCCTCTAACGGGGTTGACGCCATCGCGGTCACGCACGGTCCCGGACTGGAGCCGGCCCTCTGGGCCGGCATCAACTTCGCTCGCGCGCTCGCGCTCGCATGGGACAAACCGCTTATCCCAATCAATCACATGGAAGGTCATATCTACTCTGTTCTTGTCGCACCAAAGGCAATGCCTTGGGGAGCAAAAGGCATTGCCTTGCGATTCCCGAGTCTGGCCTTACTAATTTCTGGTGGACATACTGAATTAATCTTGATTCGCGATTGGCTTAAGTACACCTTGATTGGCGCGACGCGCGATGACGCGGTCGGCGAAGCGTTCGATAAAGTCGCCCGCCTACTCGGTCTCCCCTACCCAGGCGGACCAGCGCTATCTAAACTTGCGCAAAGCGCCCAAGGACGGTCCTTGGGGCAAGTTCTTAAGGACCGTCCTTGGGCTCCGAAGGGTCGCCCTTGGGAACCACTTCCTCGGCCAATGCTTAATTCTCCCGATTTCGATTTCTCTTTTTCTGGTCTCAAGACGGCGGTGCTTTATCGAATCCAAAAAATTCCAAGGACTGTCCTTGAGAGCCCCGAAGGACAGTCCTTAAAAATCCAAATCGCCGCCGACTTCCAACAAGTGGTGATTGATGTCTTGCTGGCGAAAACCATTAAGGCTGTTGAAAAATATCAGCCGAAGGCACTGATCATCGCCGGCGGGGTTTCGGCCAACCAGTCTTTGCGTCAGCAATTTACTAAACATCTGACTAAACATTATCCGACCGTCAAACTACTTTTGCCCGAGCCGAAATTAACGATGGACAACGCCACGATGATCGCCGTCGCCGGCTATTTGCATTTAATTAAAAAGAACCAAGGTTCGACCTTAAAGACCAAAAACCCAAGGTCGAACCTTTCAATCAAAGCCCATGGCAATTTAACCTTGGATTAAATTTTCTGCTATAATTAGTGAAGTGTCTGAAATCAATATCGAAACAATTCTCTACGCCCTCACGGGCGGATTTATTCCTGTCATTATTTGGCTGATTTTCTGGTTGCGAGAGGATCGAGCACGACCAGAACCCCTGCGACGAATTATTCTCGTCTTCCTCGCCGGTGCGCTCGCCGTCTTCGCCGCTTATTTCCTCGAGCGTCTATGGTGCCAGAACCCTTGGCTTGCCAACGCCTGTCTCAATATTGGCAATTCTCAAGGCCACTTAATCATTGGCGCGCCCGAGAAAATTATCCTGATTATTTGGTCGGGAATTGAAGAACTGCTCAAACTTTTCGCCGCTTATCTCATTGTTTTCAACCATCCCGATTTCGACGAACCGGTCGATGCGATGATTTATCTCATCACCGCCGCACTTGGCTTCGCCGCGCTCGAAAATGCGTTTTTCCTCTTCGATATTCTTTCCCAATCAACCACAAGCCACGGCATCTCTTTCCTCTTCGCTGGCAATCTCAATCTCCGCTTCCTCGGCGCCAACATCACTCACATCATCTCCTCGGCGGTCATTGGCGCCATGGTTGGTCTATCCTTCTGTCTCGGTCTCAAGCGTCGCCTCCTCTACGCGATCATTGGGTTAACCACAGCTACGCTCTTGCATGCTCTCTTCAACTTACTTATAATTACTAGTGATGGGGCGCAACTTCTCAAAACTTACTCCCTCTTCTGGATTCTTACTATTTTAATCATCCTTCTGTTCGAGCGAGTTAAAAAAGTAGTTTGCCCCTCACCAACCAAACCAACCAATGTTTAAAAACAAACGATCATTTTTCGAACGCATCACCGGCAGTATTTCTTCTTTCAATGATAGAGAGGAGAATCAAGCCTCCAATTTACCCGTCGAGACATCAAACGGTCATCATGATGCAAGCTGGATTAAGGAAGACGCCGAAGAAGGCGAACTCGCGGTGGATGTTTTCCAGACGCCAACCGAGATTGTGATTAAAGCGATGATCTCCGGCGTTCGGCCAGAAGATTTGAATATTTCTATCACTCGCGAAATGGTGACGATTAAAGGCAAGCGTGAAGAAACCGAGACCGTGACCGGCACCGATTACTTTCATCAAGAACTCTATTGGGGTTCGTTCTCGAAAACAATTCTTCTCCCATCAGAAGTGGAACCCGAAGAAGCCGAGGCGATCGAGCGCCACGGCCTCTTAACTATCCGTCTACCAAAAGTAGATCGCGCCCGAATTCAAAAACTCAAAGTCCGCTCGGTTTAAATTTTGGAAGGAAAGAACTAGTTTATGGAAGCGTACCGTTTACGCACAGCATTTCTTTGTTTTGAGCTACACATTTATTACTGATACACCTTGAATCAGTGTATCTAACTTCAGCGTGTTGTTTTGTAGTATCGCACATTGCCCATAATTTTTCCGCATCTTCTTGTGGATAATTTTCGCTCTCACAACCCCATATGTCCTCATAAGCTCTAAATTTATTGTAAGAAGCATATCTACAGAAATTGTGACCAACCGAACAATCAGCGTCTATCTGACAATAATTTACATCTTGCACATAGGGTAAAAGTTTTGGGTCAGCTTTAGACACCGTTGCGGTTAACTCTTTTGTTTTATATATTTTTTGAGTATCGAGCGTCTCGGTTCCTGGTTCTAAGAAAATAAAATACTCGTGATTGAATTTATTGTCTCCATAGGGAGATACCTGTGTTGAGTCATAGAAAATACGCAAGATGATATTTTTGTATGATGCCGTAGAAACAGGCTTGGCAAGTTGTAAGATGTCTATCAGATAATTTCCAAGATCCGATGCTCCATAGCCACCATCAAAACTGTATGGCGATGGTTTTGAAATTCCTGGATTGAGACTAAGTTGTACTTTGTAGAAATTTTGTGCCTGAATATTGCTGTCGATTATGGTGTTTTGAACAGAAGTTGGTGTAGGTTGTTGGGCAATAGGTTCCGACTTTTTAACAAACGCAAAATACCCAGCTGCCCCCACGAGTGCAACAACTATTATTATCAAAATTACGTTTGCAAAACCTTTCTGATTTTTCATATTCATATATTTATTAACTAATAATTTTCGAGAACTCTTCGATTTTTCTTGTCTGGTGCCCAGAGTCAGACTTGCACTGACGACCCTTCCCTCTTCAGGGGAATGCTCTACTACCTGAGCTATCTGGGCAAAAAATATTTATCTGGGCGTGCTTGATGCTGTCTCACGCGCCCACCCGGGAATTGGCAAACCATCAATCACTCCACTTATTTGAGGTAAGACTTTTTTCAGGCTTTCAATATACGGCTGGATATAATAATACGAGCCGGCGGCGAGAAGTAAAATCACCACCCAATAGAAAAAGTGGAAAAAAGTCCCCCACCGTTTAGCGCGCTGGAGCCGATGCAAGATGCGGTTGTTATCTTCAA
>JAGVGK010000023.1 GCA_020057185.1 Minisyncoccota bacterium
GATCCGGTCGCGTTGACCTTGATTCAACTGTCTCCAAGTTCTTGATTGGTTCATACAATTTCATCTTACAGAAATTGCAATTCAAACAAGAATTTTCATTGAGGTCATTGAAATAAGGAGGTTGAGTTCAGCATAAAGGGGATAATTGACCTGCTGGCATTTGCCAAGCGGATTATAACCTTTACCTGAACTCAACCGAAAGGAAACATCCTATGACAACTACCCCTACCACCGTCTCTGCTGCATCAGGCATCTTCACCATCGACCCGCTCCGAAGCGGTAGTAGCACGGAACAGACCGAGACCTTCTTCAAGGCCTTGGCCGACGCCGTTGCTCTTGCTCGTGAGGGCAAAGCGGCCGACAGCGTTCGCAAGCCCGACGGGGGTTACCCCAACAAGGAGGTGATGGAAAAGAAGCTCAACCTCTTCAAGAAAGGTGCGCTGATGTCCATCACGCTGACAAAGTGTCGGCACACGGAGCAACAACTTCGCGGCTGGATTGTTGGCCCTAACCTCCTCTTTTGGGAGAACGGGGTCCATGTCGATGAGTATGACAACAGGGCTGTCTTCGATGCAACTGGCGATCCTGCCGAGCTCTTGGAGTTAGCGGAAAAGCATCTGACCCAAGAGATGCGTCGCTTCGAGGATGACAAGTTCGTCATATGGATTTAATGGTGGTATCTCCACTCGGTTGGAAGTTAACCGCTAAAACTTCTCACAACGCACTGGCTTCAGCTGGTGCGTTTTTCATTGCCAAAAAAATGATTCAAAAACGATATGCTAAATAATTAACGACCGTGGGCTATTTATCATATGGCTCTAAGTTTGATGTCTTACAAAACTCACGATCGCGGATTTACTAAGATCAAGGTGCGAAATTAAAACGGTCGTAAACATTTCGCATCATTTGATTTTTGTTTTCTAACGCTTCGACAGAATCGTGCGTTTGTAGACGGCGAGGTGTTCGAGGGCGATGCCGGTGCCTTTGGCGACGCAGAGTAAAGCGTCATCGGCGAGAATCGCTTTGACACCAGTGCGACGGTAAACGAGTTCGGGTAAATTGCGGAGCATCGAGGAACCGCCAGTCATAATAATACCGTGATCAATAATATCCGCCGAGAGTTCCGGTGGCGTATCTTGAAAAACGGTTTTGATGGCTCGGATAATTTCTTTAAGTTCGCCATCAATCGCGCGGACAATCTCATTGGTTCGAACCTCGGCAAAGCGGGGTAGACCGCTCATAAAATCGCGACCCTTAATCGTGTAGACCAACTCATTTTCAATCGGAATCGCCGAACCGATTTCAATTTTTACCTCTTCGGCGGTTTTATCACCGATCGCTAGATTGAAGGCTTTTTTAATATAATCCGCGATCGCCTGATCAATTTTATTCCCGGCATATTTAACCGAAGTGGAAGCGACAATCCCACCCAGAGAAATCACCGCCACATCCGTCGTGCCCCCGCCGATATCCACAATCATGTGTCCGCGGGCTTCGTGAATCGGCACACCGGCGCCGAGCGCGGCGAGAATTGGTTCCTTAACGACATAAGCATTCTTGGCCCCGGCTTTAATCGTGGCTTCAATCACGGCGCGCCGTTCGGTGGAAGTGACGCCAGCTGGCACCGAGACCATCACATCGGGTCGGAAAAGATTGAAGCGTCCGAGCGCCTTGTTGATATAATATTTCAACATCGTCTCGGTCACGCGATAATCGGCAATCACCCCGTCACGCATCGGGCGATAAGCAATAATACTTTCCGGAGTTTTGCCGATCATCTCTTTCGCCTCACTGCCGACCGCGAGCACGCGGTTATCAATTTGCGAAATGGCCACGACTGACGGTTCACTCAAGACAATCCCCTGCCCGGGAATGAAGACGAGGGTGTTGGCCGTGCCGAGATCAATGCCTAATTTCCTGATAAAAAAATTCATAATGATTAATTAATGTTGTCGTTTGACATCCAGCCCGAGCGCGCGAAGCCTCTCATCAATGCGCTCATAACCGCGGTCAATGTAGTGGACATTATGGATGACCGTCTGACCTTTAGCAATCAGACCAGCGAGAAGGTAGGCTAAACCAGCGCGGAGATCGGGACTGATAACCGTCCGACCAACGAGCGGTGTCGGCCCGACAATTGTCGCTTGATGTTGGTTGTGGATGCTCACATTGGCGCCCATCCGCGCGAGGGTTTCTAAATGCCCCAGCCGACCTTCGAAAATTGTTTCAAACAGACGACTCTCACCTCGCGCTTGCGTTAAAAAGACGGACATTAGGGCTTGGAGATCGGTGGGGAAGCCCGGATATTCGTGAGTTTTGATAGTCAACGCGCGATATGACTGGCGCGGTGTCGCGCGGATAATTACTTGTTTCTTACCAATCTCAATTTTGGCACCGGCACTTTGGAGACAGAAAATAATCGCTTCCAGATGTTCCGGTTCACAGTCGGTGATAATTAGCTCGCGCGCCACCAATGCCCCGAGAATCAGAAAACTGCCCGCTTCAATTCGATCCGGAATAATTTCATAAGTTGGATTTTTCGCCGTGAGCAAGGGACCGCCATCAATCACGAGCGTGGTGGTGCCGAGACCGCTAATTTTCGCGCCGTGATGAACGAGACAATTGCCCAAACTAGTGATCTCCGGTTCCAGCGCGCAGTTTTTCAAAATTGTCCGACCGCGGGCGAGTACGCCCGCCAGGAGGAAAGTCTCGGTGGCGGTGACGGCTTGTTGGCGGAAAAATATTTCGGTGCCGTGGAGATGACCGTCGGCGGTGGTGAGATGATACATCCCCGCCCGATTATTTACCTTGGCCCCCATCTGCGTGAAGCCGTCGAGAAAGAGATCAATCGGCCGTTCACCGATCACGCACCCGCCCGGGTGCGGGAAATGCACTTCGCCTTGTCGCGCCAGCAATGGTCCAGTGAGAATAATCGAGGCGCGCATCTTCTTGGCAATGTCACGATCAAGTGTCGCACCATGAAGTTGGCTCGCGTCGAGCGTCAGCGTTTTTTTGTCTTTAGTAATCGAAAAACCTAAACCAATCAGCAACGTGGATAACCGCTCAATATCCTCAATCTCGGGGACATTCGTGAGGGTGAGTGGCGACTGGAAAAGGAGCGAGCTGGCGAGCGCCGGCAAGGCATCATTCTTCGAGCCGTTGACGGCAATCGTCCCCTTAATTTTCCTCGCGCCATTCAACCCTTCCACCACTAGCGTATCAGTTTCATTCATCCCCGCATTCTAGTCTTCTTTGTGGGTTTTTACAACTTTTTAATAATTAAAATTTAAACAACAATGTCGGCAGTCAACACGCCGTTTTTGAGATCGAGATCGGGTGATTGATAAATCTTTTTGTAAGTTTCGTCGGGGAGTTTTTCTTCCACGGTAATGTAGTAACGGCCGGGCGGCGTGAGCAAGAAGAATCGACCGAAGCCGTCGGCAACCACTGATTTGATCTCTTGATTAACTTCCGGCATAAAAGCGCGGATGATAGCAAAAGGTACGGGTTCGCCGGTTAGTCGTTTGACGGTCATCGCGCGCGCGCCGGTTCGGTGCTTAATATACCGCGCCAAAAAAGTGATGAGATAAAGCGCGAAAATAATAATGGACCAAGTCCCCGGGTGAAAAACGAAATTATAAAGACCGATTGCGAAACCAGCAGCGTAAAGCGCATTGAAAATTCGCCGCCGGCGCGCTTGTCGACGCGAATGCAAGACGAAGAAACCGCGCGCTTGTTTGGCATATTCATTCCAGTCGAAAGCGATCGGATCGAGCGGGATGTTGCGATTGACAATTTCCCCGCTCGCCGTCGCGAACGGATCGCCGAAATATAAGTTGCCATAAAGTTCATCGGCGGTTCGACCGGCTAACTTTTTCGACGGGAATTGATAGTGAGTTTTATTGGCAATAATTTTATAAGTATCGGCGGGCAAGAAAAAACCATAACGACCATCGAGATCGGTAATCGCGGTCCCTTTGTCATCATCATTTTTGCGAATAATCACATAGGCCGGATCGAGGGGGCGTTTCGTCACCGAGTCATAAACCACACCCCAAGGTGTCGCCTTGCGCCTAAGTCCGAGCGCCCGTAAGAGTAACGCCCAACCGTGGAGCAGAATGAGATAGAGATCGTAAGCCGAACCGACGCGGTCAGCCAGCGCCAAGCCTTGAGCGACGCCCGTGGCGAGTCCCACAGTTACGGCGACGGGCGAGAGCACTTGAGTCGCCACGGCAATGGCTTTCCCGATCGGCGTCGCGGGTAAACCATTGCTAACCACTAATCGGCCGGTGAGTCGTTTAAGAGTTTGGTCGCGATAATTAATGATTGAAATAAATAACGGATAAATCCCATTAGGTAAAGCGTTGGCGATGCTGGCAGTGTAACTCGCGCCGTCGGCGGTAGCTTTGAGTAAATAAGAACCAAACGGCTGACCGGTGCGGGGATCAATAATCGTCAAGCCGATAATCTTGAGTGCTTCTGGCAATTTACTCGATGGAACCAAAACCGAAAGTGGTTTCTGACCAATGACGAAAATATCTTTGTTGCCGGCGAAAAATTGTTGGCGTTCACCGGGTTGATAAAAAACGAAATCGCCTAGCACCAGAAGTTGAGTAATCGAATCAACCTCGGTCGCTTGCGGTAATTGAGCGAAGGGATCATTGCTCTCACCTACTCCCGTGCCGTCACCGGTATCACCACCGGGTGTTCCGCCATCGCCTGGTAAACCGCCATCATCTGGTGGTGGCAGTATTTCATCCGGTGGCGGGGGTGGTGGTTCTTCCTCATCTTCAGCCGGCGTGGTAATACTTGCGACCGCGCCGGAAGAATAAGCACCGGTAGTGTCGCGGACGAAAGCGGCATAATAATAATGAGTGCTTGGAACAACTGCGGTGTCGTTCTGACTCTCGCCGGTACCGTCATAAATCAAATTGCCATCAGTGGAATTGGTGGGGAAGCCACTAGTTCGGCGAACAACTCGCACTGAAGCGAAAGTGGCAAAGCTCGGATTTTGCCAAGTCAAACGAACATTCGTCCCGTCGAGCGTCGCGTTGAAGTTATCAACATTCGGAATCGCTTCTGGTGGCGGGTATTCGCAACTGCCGTCACTAACCGTCGCACTCGAATTATAATTAGTCGCCAACGGATCAGTGCAACCGGGAACCGATGTCGGAGTTGGATCAGTTCCCCCGCCACTTGATTTTGCCGTGATAGAAATATTCACATTCACCGCGTCCGTGGCGGACCAAACTTTTTGAATCATCAAACTACCGAAACTAGCAAAAACAAAAAACAGCAGAATGGCAATTTGAAGAGTGAATGAACAACGAGACATTTAGTGTTTTAATCTTTTTGTTGCTTGATCTAATTCTTTTTTATGCCTCTTTCCTAAATCTTGTATTTCTTTTTTATGTTTGGCTTCTATTTTTTTAATATCTTCCGTCGCGGGTAGATTTTCTGGATAAATATTTGTCTTCGTCAAAGCCCCGCGGACACTTCGATTACTGACAATATGTTCGCTCAAGATTGGTCCTTTCCCCCGAAGATTTTTCCTCCGAGTATTTTCTGTCGTCATAGCGGTGGCCAAATCTTTGGCTTTCAAAGTAACATTTGGTAAAAAGTCGGCTAAGGGTTTATTGGCTGGCACGCCTAATCGATGTTTCATTTGATCTGTCGTTTTACCTCCAAATAATGCGTGGTCACCAAAACTTCTTATCTCTGCAATACCACGACCATCAACCCCGCGACTGAAAGCCACGGCGCCAAATTCTTTCTCAGTAATTTTTAGTTTATCTCTAGCATCAATTCGTTCTAACTCTATCATTCGTTGTTCTAAAACCTCGATTTTCCTAGTTTGAGTCACAAAATAAGCTTGAGCGAAAGCGATCTCTTCTTTTTGAGGATTCCCATTAATTGCGATTAGATAGCAAGCGTATCTAGTTAATTTGACATCGGTCATTGATTTTTCTAAATCTAGCCCGATTTTTACCATTTTCGTGGTATCACGAAAATGGGCGGTTACTTCACTTCCGGCCTTTTTGCAAGATTCCCTAGCTTTATTTAAAGGTGTTTCAAAGTTTTCCCAACGAACATAACCGAGAATTGGATATAGTTCTCGCGCATACCAATACTCAACTCCGTTTTCGTGGCGGATATCATCTAAAGTTTTGAGTAATAGTTTTAATTGCGATGATTCCATCCTAATAATTATCTCTTAATTTTTATAATTAATCAACGCGCCGTGGCGGTGACGGTTAGAGTGGCGGTGTAGCTGGCGGTGGCTTGGGTTTTATCCGCGCCCACCTCGGTCTTCAACTTAACGGTGGTGGCGACCCCGCTGGGTGTATTGCTAGTTGAACTTTGCGCGATGGTTCGATTGGTGGTGCTGAAACCATCCCAACACTGATCGCTCGCGTTGCTCGCGCCCACGCCACAACTTGTGCCGTTGTCGAGATAACGACTAGCGGTGTCGGCGCCCTCGGAACTGAAGCCGAAGGCCGAAGCGCTGGCACCCACCGACCAACCGTAGTCCGGCACCGCGCCACTCGGCGCGTAGTCGCTAACACTCTCACTACCAGCGGTGAGTGCCGGGCTGCTTCCCGCTTTGATACTCAACGAGTAGCCAGCGGGGTTGTCGGTGATAACCGTCCAAGCGACCGAACCGCTCGAAACACCAGCGGCGGTAATCGCGCTTAAACTGACATCACTCGGCGCGGTGATGGACAAAGTTGAGACGAGCATCTGTTGATAACCGACAAGCAAACCGTAATTAGTGCTAGTTGAACCGCCGGTCGCGGTTTCGCCCAGCGATGTTTCAAGACCATAATTAAGAGAGGTAGATAATCCCCCGCCGAAATTAAGACTATCGGATTGTAAACGATAATTAGGACTGCTCGCGACTTGAGCACTGGCTAAATTAGTAAAAGTGATAATCATCACTAGTGCCAAAATAATTTTGCGACGGCGTTTGACAACGACAATTAATAATATCACCAAGACCAAAATAATAATCCCAAAAATTAAAGGACTCACAATCACGAAATTAATTGTTTGAGTATTAACTTGATCACCGTAACCGCGATTGAGCGCAAGCCGTGCTTGGTACCAACCAGCGGGAAGTCCGCCAGCCGGCGGATTGGGGACCGAAATTTCCCGAA
>JAGVGK010000043.1 GCA_020057185.1 Minisyncoccota bacterium
AAATACGGTGACACGGTCTCGGTCTATTCGATCGGCGGGGGACTAAATGATGCTTTCAGTTTAGAATTTTGCGGTGGGCCGCATGTCGCTCACACCGGTGAGCTCGGCCCCGCCGTGGCGGGGCGAGGTCCATTCAAAATTCTTAAAGACGAACCCGTGGCTCAAGGCATCCGACGGATCAAGGCGGTGTTGGAATAAGTTTTATATTATGCGCAAAGATTTTAAGAAATGGCATCGTCGGAAGGAAAAATTGCACGAAGAATCTTCGCGAGTTTATTTTCATGAACGTGAGATTTGGTGGTGTGCGTTAGGGACAAACATTGGTTTTGAGCAAGATGGTAAGGGATATAACTTTGCACGGCCAGTGATTATTTTCAAGAAATTTAACAATCAAGTATTCTGGTGTATTCCGCTAACTCGAACACTAAAAAATAACAAATTTTATGTTCCAATTAATTTAGGTGATGAGACAGAACGTTCGGCAATTATCTCTCAATTACGACTCGTCGATGCCAAGCGTCTCCTAGATAAATTCGCCGTTTTAAGCGAGGTTGATTATTTAAAGATACAAAAAGCGGTTATCAACCTTTGCCAGTTGTAACCGCTCTTTGTTTTTTCTATCCGCCGAAGCGGATGAGGCCGAAGCCGTTTGTATTTTCATCCTAGCAAACCAATCCCCAAAGTCAATTGACACCCGCACCTATCTATGCTTTACTCTATTTTGGATTGAAAACCAAGGGCGAAATGGAGTAGCTCTTATATTTGGATGTTTAAGTAAAAAGGAGAAAAACTATGTTCAGTAGAGTTTTTGTCTCTAGATGTGACGAAGAATTCCATAGGACAGGTTTTCAAAATGAAATCAACCGATGGTTTCTATTGGGCAGTCTCTTCCACCTCGAGGTGAAGTTTGTCGAATATACTGGAATGTCCGATGGTCGTCTTTCAGTGTTGATTATATATTCGGCCGACAAAGAGATTCAATGAGGGTTGACTGGAATTTTAGATCACGCGTCCCGATAGCTATCGGGACGCTTTTTTCTGTCCACTGATTTTGTGGAATGAATGATTGGTACTTGTGGTACAATATAGCAATGGCGAAACCGGTGATGATAATTGATCTCTCGAATGACAGTGTCAGCGGACTACTGCTTGACCCAACTTACGATAAGACCCGTGAAATATTTTGCTCACCGACGCGCGCGGTGACGCGTGTGCCGTTGCCCTTTCAAGTTGAACTCAATCTAGAGCGCTTTCTCAATCAAGTAGTGACCGCGCTCAAGACGGTGCTCGAGGCGGTGGCTCGCGAAGCGGACAGCCGACCGGCGAAGGTGATTTGTTTTCTCTCCGCGCCTTTTTACGCTTCTCAAACTCGAGTGGTGCGTCATACGGCGGAGAAACCCTTTCGCGTGACTTCTACTTTACTCAATAATTTAATCGCCACGGATCTCAAGCAATTTATTCAGCAACACCCGCAACTCTATAATGAAGTTTTAGACGATGCTCACCGAGTGATCGAGAGCAAGACAATGCAGATTAAATTAAATCGCTATCCCACTCACTTGCCGGAAGGTCAGATCGCGAGCGAAGTGGAGTTGTATCATTATGTGAGTATTGGATCGGAGCGCATCATCGCGCGTTTCCGCGAAGTGGTTCAAGGTTTCGTCCACCGCGCGCCGATTGAGTTTCACTCTTTCCCTTTTGCTCTGTTTTCGATTTGTCGGGATCATTTTGGCGATCAACGCTATCGTTTACTCATTGACATCGGAGCGGAAGTGACGGAGGTCCTCCTGCTGGCGGAAGATATCCTCTGGGAAAGCATTTCTTTCCCCGCTGGGCACAATGGTCTGATTCGGGAACTTGCCAAGGCGCTCAACACTGTGCCGGAGGAAGCACTTTCAGCCCTGCGCATTTATCGCCAGGGCAACCAGAGTCAATCAATGAACGGGAGAATGATTTCCGGTCTAGCTAATTTTCAGAAAATTTGGACCGCCTATTTCCGTCAAACGCTCGAGGCTTTATCGGAACAGCACCTTGTCCCGCGAGAAATTATGGCGATCGGTGATCCACTCGTTACCGCGCTTTTCCTTGATTGGTTGAAGCAAGGTCAGTACAATGAAATTCTTGGCGGAAACCAATCTTTCAACACTACGGTTCTCACGGCGACAAGTTTGGCGGGGCAATGTGGTTATCAACTTGGCACCGCGGTCAACCAGAGTGAACATTTATTGGTGGGGTCGGTGTTTTATGATAAACTATTAAAAGTTAATCGCCATGGTTAAAGATTTAATCGAAGATATTAAACGCCCGAAGCGCAGTCTGCAAGATGTTTTGCCAACTTCGCCGGCGACTCCTAAGCCTACCGCGCCGGTTATTTTGCCGGTGCAGTATAGCCGCCCTAGTCGCACTCGCCGGCGCCGGTGGCCGATTATTCTCCTGATTATTTTGGTGGTGGCAATGGCGGTGACTTATTTTGTGTCAATCTCGTTCGGTCAAGCGACGGTGACGGTCACCGTGCGTCGTCTCCCACTTACAGTTTTGGGTACTTATCGAACGGTCAATCTACCCAACGAGACGGCTTCGTCAACGGTACTAGGTTTCCAAACGATGATGATTCAAGGCAGTGAATCAATGACCGTCCCGGCCGGCGAAGCGACGGCAGTATCGGAGCGCGCGAGTGGTCAAATTATTATTATGAATCGTTACAGTCAGAAGGCGGAGAAATTAGTCGTTAATACCCGTTTTGAATCCTCGGATGGGAAAATCTATCGGATCCAAGCCCCGGTGCTTATTCCCGGCTATACTTTGGTCGGAGGTGTGATTAAACCGGGGGAGCTGACGGTGAAGGTTGTTGCCGATCAACCCGGGCCGAATTATAACGGGACGCG
>JAGVGK010000010.1 GCA_020057185.1 Minisyncoccota bacterium
CAATACGGCGGTTCGCCACTTATCCCTTGCGCCTCGAATCTCTCTGCCATCAGTTGCGCGCAGCGCCTAATCTTCGAATTCGGCTATATTACTTTGCCCCTAATGTCCCTCACGGCCTTTGTTCTCCTTATCCTTCTCGCCGCCAGCGCCCTAACCAAACTAACCAAACCCCGCGATTTTTGATAGAATGGTTATGACATGGAGACAAACATTCTAAAAGCGTTAAATAATATGTCGAAACTGGAGAGTTCCCAGCTCACAGAACTTTATTCTGGTCAAAACCGAATGAATAATGTTGGTACTGCGCTAGAATATTTTGTCAAAGATATTTTTTGTTCAAGTATGGGTGTTGTTGGTTTAGAAAATAAAAATAGAAAACATTCTGTGTATCTTTCATATTCAGGAAACCAAAATAATCCGCCAGACTTTATTGTCAAAAATGGGGATGCCGTGGAAGTTAAAAAGATAGGTAAACCCGTTGGAAGCATTGCCTTAAATAGTTCTTACCCAAAATCAAAATTACATAATGATGATGTTCGTATTCGTCAATCTTGTAGAGAATGCGACGGCGGAAATTGGTCAAGTAAAGATATTATTTATGCGATTGGCTCAGTATCAGAATCAAAAATAAAAACTCTTTGGTTTGTCTATGGAGATTGTTACGTGGCGGAGCGAGAAGTATATGAAAAAACTTTCAAAAGTATTTCTAAAAAAGTACATGAGATTGATCATCTTGAATTTAAACCTAAAACAAATGAAATAGCAGGGGTAAGAAAAATTGACCCATTGGGAATTACTTATTTAAGGGTGCGAGGTATGTGGGGAATTGATACACCTCACAAAGTTTTTGGTTCTCTAACAGAATTCAGTCGTGAATCAAATTTTTCAGCATTCACACTTATGCTTGATGAAAAATACAAATCTTTTCCTAAGCAAGACAGGCATAATATTGAATCTAACTCAAATATAAAGATAAAATCAGTCGAAATAAGGTCGCCAAATAATCCAGTAAATTACCTTGAAGCAAAGTTAATTTGCTTTGTTAAATAATATGAAAGTGGTATCACTTTTTGCTGGAGCAGGAGGACTTGATCTAGGTTTCAAGAAAGCCGGTTTTGATATTATTTGGGCAAATGAGTTTGATTCTACAATTTGGGAAACATTCGAGAAAAATTTTCCTGAAACAAGGTTAGACAAGAGAAGCGTAGTAGATATACCGACTTACGATGTCCCATTTGCTGACGGAATAATCGGGGGACCGCCTTGCCAAAGCTGGAGTGAAGCAGGGGCTGGTCGTGGAATAAATGACAAGCGCGGACAATTATTTTTTGAGTACATAAGATTATTGAAAGACAAACAGCCTGCTTTTTTTCTAGCCGAAAATGTTTCCGGTATTTTACACCCCAAACACAGAGAGGCTTTTGAAAATATCTTAAAACAATTTGAAGATGTTGGTTATAACATTAGCTACAAATTACTCAATGCAAATGATTATGGTGTGCCACAAGATAGACTTCGCGTAATTATTATTGGATATCACAAAAAGAAAGTTGGATTTTCTTTTAAGTTTCCCGAGCCATTACCACACAAACCAACACTAAAAGAAACAATCTTTGATTTACGCTTAGCAAAACCAGCAAAAGAATTCAATAAGACAAATGGTGATTTAGAAATTTCAAACCACGAATACATGAACGGTGGATTTTCAACAATATATATGTCGCGTAATCGGGTTAGAAGTTGGGATGAGCCATCTTTTACGATTCAAGCGGGCGGTCGTCACGCGCCAATTCATCCTCAAGCACCAAAAATGAAATTTGTTGAACAGAACAAAAGAATTTTTGTACCAGGCAAAGAAAATTTATATCGAAGATTGTCTGTTAGAGAATGTGCGAGAATCCAAACATTCCCTGATAATTTTATTTTTCATTATAGAGATGTCGCCGATGGTTATAAAATGATTGGTAATGCTGCACCGGTACAATTTGCATATAACATCGCAAAAAAGATTTTCTCTGATCTTTCAAAAATTGGAAATATAGTCAAAAGTCCTTACATGGTTTTTGATAGAATAAACGAGAGGGAAAAAGTTGGTCAAGTATAATTAAAAAATAAAAAAATAATGCGATTAACCAAAGATCAATGTACTGCGGGTATTGTTTTATGTATCAGAAACGCTCATCGTCTTGTTAGGAATGCCGAATTACTTCTAAGTGAACGGGAGGCTAGTCCGAGCTCAGCTTATTCACTTTGGTCTTTGGCTATGGAAGAATATGGCAAGGCGCTCTTGTTGAAGGAATTATGCGAGCAGAACGAGGGCAAAAGGCAGACATTCGAAGTTGACTGGAAAAAACTTTTTGGTTCAGGAGGCCATAAAAATAAATTTCAAAAAGCGAAGGGTGAACTCCCTGGACTTCCTGAAAAAATAAAAGCCGAGGTGCAAGTACGAAGTAATACTTCTGAGCGCCCAACTACGATACGAACTACAGACGGACAATTTATTACTGTGTTGGGAGGGATGACAGGAAGTTTCCAGGATGGTTCTAATAGAGTGTTTGGTAAGATTAACTCGTATGATTTGCGATTTAGAGATTTTTATGTTGGTTGGGATTCGAAAAATAATCAATGGCAATCCCCGGACCCAATCTTATCTAGCGAACCTATCTCTATTGAGGTATTTGATAGTGGCGATGTGCTGAAATGCATCAGGATTTTAAAAGAAAAACTAGAATACAAAAAAGAAATTGCTGTTATTAAAAACTTTCTTAACAAAACAAAAAAATGATCTCCGATCACTTCCGTCTGACGGCTCGGCAAAAGGTCGCTCTCGGGCGACTGGGATTGGTGACGGCAGAAGATTTGCTTCGTTATTTTCCCAGTCGTTATGAAGCGCCGGCTAAAGAATGTTTAATTCGCGATCTCACGGTTGGCGAAACGGTGCGCGTGATAGGCGAAGTAACGGCGGTAAAAGTGGGTCGCGGCTTCAAGACGAAACTGCCGATCGGCGAAGTGACGCTCACCGACACCACCGGTCAAATTAAAGCGATCTGGTTCCATCAAGTTTATCTGGCAAAAAAAGTATTCGTGGGGAACTTCGCTTCTTTGCGCGGTAAAGTTACCGAGCGTAAGGGGGAATTTTATCTCGCCAATCCCGAAATCGAACGGCTTGAACGGCTACCCGATTCCAGCGGTTCACTTTTTACCGATGCTGGCGAGAGTGAGCTGGTCTCGCTTCAACCGGTTTACCCCGAGACGAGAGATTTATCGAGCGCCTGGTTTTATCACGCGATTAAGAAACTGCTTCGTTTGGGATTAGCGCAAAAGTTGCTTGATCCCCTGCCGGCAGAAATGCTCGCGCGTTATCATTTGCCCGCCCTCGTCACCGCTCTCGTCTGGATTCATTCGCCTCGGCAAGAATCAGACGCGGTCGTGGCTCGTAAACGGTTCGCTTTCGAAGAAATTTTTTTGATCCAACTTGATCGCGCCCGTCGGCGCGTCACCTATCAGAATCAGCCCGCTCACCGCATCAGTCTCCCACCCGACACTCTCAAAAGTTTTATCGAACAACTCCCTTTCCCCCTCACGGGCGCTCAAGATCGCGCGATTAAAGCGATCCTCCAAGATCTGGCTCGAGCCGAACCGATGGCGCGATTACTTGAAGGCGATGTCGGTTCGGGCAAAACGGTGGTCGCGGCGGCGGCGGCCTACGCCGCCGTCCGCGCCGGCGACGAAGTCGCCTATATGGTGCCAACCGAAATTCTCGCTCAGCAACATTTCGAATCTTTCATCGCGAATTTCGCTCAGCTCAATATCAATATCGGTCTCTTGACCGGCAGCGATTGTCGGAAGTTTCCGTCTAAAATTTCACCTCATACGCACACCGCCATCAGTCGCGCTCAACTACTCAAGTGGGTCGCCAACGGCGAAATTCCGATTCTCATCGGCACGCAAACTCTGATTCAAAAAAAGGTGCGCTGGAAACGGCTCGGCCTCGTGATCATTGATGAGCAACATCGTTTCGGCGTGATGCAGAGACAGCGGTTAGTCGGGCAAGGGAAAAAAGCGACCCAACCGGCCGTTCCCCATCTTCTCTCCATGACCGCCACGCCGATTCCCCGCACGCTCGCGCTTACGCTCTACGGCGACCTCGATCTCACTTTGCTCGATGAACTCCCGCCGGGGCGGCGACCAGTGGCGACCGCGATTGTCACCGAAAAAACCAGAAGCGCTACTTACGAAAAAATTAAAACCGAATTGAAAGCCGGTCGGCAAGCTTATATTATTTGTCCGCGAATTGACGCGCCGGACCCGTTAAAAGCTCTGGCGCTGAATGTTAAATCGGCGAAGCTAGAATATGAACGGCTGGCGCGGGAAGTTTTTCCTGATTTCCAATTAGGTCTTTTGCATGGAAAGTTAAAACCTGATGATAAAGAAAAAGTGATGGCTGATTTTGTCGCCGGTAAAATAAAAATATTGGTCGCCACTTCGGTGGTCGAAGTCGGTGTCAATGTCGTGAACGCCACCATCATCGTGATTGAAGGCGCGGAGCGCTTCGGCTTGGCGCAACTCCATCAACTCCGCGGGCGCGTCGCCCGCAGTTCCGATCAGGCCTATTGTTATCTCTTTACAACGGACTCGCCCAACATTCCTCGACTTAAATATCTAGCCTCAACTAAAAATGGTTTTGAGCTGGCCGAGTATGATCTCTCACTCCGTGGCGCCGGCGCACTCGCCGGCGCCAAACAATGGGGCATCTCGGACATTGGCATGGAAGCAATTAAAAATTTAAAAATGGTGGAAGCCGCGCGCGCCGAAGCGCGCGAACTGATCAAAATTGATCCGGAACTATCGCGCCATCCCCGACTCGCGACGCGTCTCCAAACTCTCGCCACCCGCGACATTCATTTCGAATAATTATTTACCGAGTCGCTTTTTACTTTCCGTTTTTTGCAAAAAATTATTTTTTGACACCACTGATCGCCCGAGTCGTTCTTCTAACTTCTTCCTTGCCCCGCCGGCAATATCACCGCCGGCTTTGGCATCGGCTCTCAATTTTGACACGCCTTTTGAATCTTCAGTGCGATGAATTTCGGTGGTGGCGCGTTCGCCAAGCATATTGAAAATAAGTTCAAAGTCGTCCATATGATCGCGTAAGTTTTGCCGTTTCAATCCTTTTAGTTTTTTATATTCACTCGGGGTAATGCCGAAGGTGGCTTTGGAAATTTCGGCCGTCAAAATTTCATAATCTTTTTGTTCCTGCGCTCCTCGTTTTTGCCATTCATCGGTCAATTCTTCGCGAATCGCAATGCCTCGCAAGCGTTTTTCTATCCAACCCTCACTATATCCTTTGAGTTTATAAAGCATCCTTGTTCGCTTCATTGCTAGTTCCGGATTTTCAATCTCCTGCACGCGTTCATAACCCACTTTTGCTAACCATCGCTTAAATGGTTCGGCCTTAGGAGACGGAATTGACTGGATGAGACGGAAAATTCCTTCGGTATTCCAACAGAGCACATTTTGCATTCCACCAGCGGTGGAAAATGGCAATCCAAGGGGGGGTTCAAATTGAACCCCCCCTTTATCCATAGAGTTGAATAAGGAATCGAGTTCAATATCACGGTTACGAAGGTTCTTTAAATATTGGGTTGGGTTAGTGGATTCTGTAAGGACGATGATGACATCAGCAATCACAAACCACCATTCTTCATTATGTAATGTTTTCCGAACTTGCTTTCCTTTAAATAAAACCAAATTTGTTGTAATCATATCTTTATCTTAATTATAACACCCGCGACATTCATTTCGAATAAAAGGCAAAAAGAAACCGGAGGGAGATGAGCTTAGCTCTATCTCGCTCCGGTCTTCGGCTTCTACTTGCGAGGAAGGCTAGCAGTTGCCGGACACCATCTCCTGGCCGGTGACATTGCTCGCTGTGTTCTTCAACACCAACTGCGGGGGTCCATGGGTACTCATACTCACAGCTCCTTCAAAAAGAACGACACTCCAAGTGAGGTGCGGTCGCTAGACGAAATATCCAGAAACCCACCTTCACTCACCAGATCTTATCTTAACAAATAGAATTATTTTGACAAGAGTGGGTTGTGGATAAATCACTGATCGACCCGGTAGGACTCGAACCTACAACCGGGCGTGTATAAGACGCCTGCTCTACCATTGAGCTACGGGTCGGTTCAAACAATTGGGCTAGCTATTTTCTCCTCCTTCACTTTCGGTTTGATGCCGTGGAGAATCAGAAGTTTTTCGAAATCGGCGCGCTCGAGGGTTTCCACTTTAATTAATTCTTCCGACAAGCCGTCGAGGGCGGGACGATGCTGGGCGAGTGCCTCTTTCGCCCGTTCGAGTCCAACGCGGATAATCTCCGACACTTCGCGATCAATCGCCGCCGACACTTCTTCGGACGAATATTTCTCGGAGACGGTGCCGTAACCGCTCCAGAGCCGTTGCGTCGCGCCGTCGAAAGCGATCGGTCCGAGCTTATCGCTCATGCCATATTTCGTCACCATATTGCGCGCCACCGCCGTCGCCAGCGCGATATCACTCGAAGCGCCAGTGGTAATGTCGTCGAAAATTAGCATCTCGGCAGCGTAACCACCAAGCGAGACCACGATGTCGTCGAGAAATTCTTTGCGCGATTCGAGCTTGTGATCTTCCAATGGTAGTTTCAAGGTGTAACCGGCGGCGTGACCGCGCGAGATGATCGAGACTTTATGCACCGGATCAGCGTGAGCCAAAACCGAAGCAATCAACGCGTGACCGATTTCGTGATAAGCCGTGATTCGCTTTTCTTTATCCGACAGAATATGACTCCGCCGTTCGGGTCCAAGCATCACCTTCTCGACTGATCGAATCAAATCATATTGGCTAACCAATTTTCGATTCTCACGGGCGGCGAGAATCGCGCCTTCATTCATAATGTTGGCGAGATCAGCGCCAGTGAAGCCCGGCGTCCGTTCGGCAATCGTCCGCAGATTGACATCTTCCGCGAACGGTTTCCGGCGCGCGTAAATCTGGAGAATTTCTTCGCGGTCACGGAGATCGGGCTTATCAAGCACCACCCGCCGATCGAAACGACCGGGGCGAAGAAGCGCCGGATCAAGCACATCGGGACGATTAGTCGCCGCCATCACAATCAATTTCTCGGTTGGTTCGAAACCGTCCATCTCGACGAGAATCTGATTGAGCGTTTGCTCGCGTTCGTCATTACCACCACCGAGACCGGATCCGCGATGCCGACCAATCGCGTCGATCTCATCAATGAAAACAATCGCTGGCGCCGCCTTCTTCGCCATCTTGAATAAATCGCGAACGCGAGACGCTCCGACGCCGACAAACATTTCCACAAACTCCGAACCCGAGAGATGGAAGAAGGGCACCTCGGCCTCGCCCGCCACCGCCCGCGCCAACAAAGTCTTGCCCGTCCCGGGCGGACCCATCAGAAGCACACCCTTCGGAATCTTGGCGCCGATGTCGAGAAACTTCTTCGGACTCTTGAGAAAATCAATGATCTCAAATAATTCTTCCTTCGCCTCGCGGACCCCGGCGACATCCTTGAAAGTGATACGCTGTTTCGTATCCGCCGGATCAATAATCCGCGCCCGCGATTGACCGAATGAGAAAGCCTGCATCGAAGCCCCCCGCACTTGCCTCGAGATCATCCAGAACAGGAAAATTACAAAAAAGACCGGCAGAAGAAAGGGTAAAAGATTAGACAACCAAAAACCGGCACCATTGGGCGACTCGACGGTAACGGCAACTTGACCCAAGACGACAGGCGATACGCCGTAGACCGCGAGCGTCTGGGTGAGCGACGCCTCGACTTCCTTCTGCGAGTGTTTGATCTCATCCTTAACTAAATAAGTAATCTCAAGTTCATCGCCTTGAATCTTGATGGCTTTAACTTTCCCCGCCATCAGGTCTTGCGCCAATTGCGAGAGCGAAATATCGGGAATTGCCGTCTTGTTTTCCGCCGTGATCGTGTAAAAACCGACAAACACGAGCAAAATCAACAACGCGCCGATAATTTGTCGGCTAAATTGCTTCCAAATATCCTGCCGTTTCGCTGGTTTAGTTTTCTTGGGCATGGGTTAAATGTTTTTTCTTTTATAAACTTTGGACCGGTGCTCGATAATTGCAATATTAAGTTTGTAATTTAATAAATCAATTTCATAAACAACCCGATAATCACCCACTCGTAATTTCAGAAATCCAACCAAATCGTTACTTAACCATAATGGATTAACCTGTTCGAAATGATTAGCAAACCAATCGAGTTTTTCTGTGATCCTAATTTGGATACTTTTGTCCAGTTTATGAAAATCTTTTCTGGCTGATTCTTCAAAATAAACTGACCAGTTGGGCATGTTTAATTCAACAAGTATCTTTTTTTTATTTCAGCCAAACTGGTGAATTTTTTTGACTTTTGACTTTTATATTTCAAAAGTCTTTTTTTGAAACTATCCTTAATCTCCAAACCAAAATCAGGATCAGCCAAAACCTGCTGGACCGATTCGGCCACAGTCATTCTAACTAGACTAACAAACTTCCTGTCTTTAAGCATGGACATTGTAGGCATAGACACATCCTAACATAAAAATACTTTTTTGCAATGACAGTTTTAGAAAATCAGTATACCATAAGAATATGCCAACTTTTGTTGAGAATCGGCAAGCGCGGTTTCGCTACGAGATTATGGAAACCCTCGAAGTGGGACTCGAGCTGGTGGGCCATGAAGTGAAAGCGGTTAAAGACGGTCGTGCTAATCTCGTCGGCAGTTATGTCATCGTGCGCGGGGGTGAAGCCTTCCTCTCGGGCGCGGCCATTTCGCCTTATCAACCCGCCAACTTGCCTGAAGGTTATGAACCAACGCGCCTACGGCGACTCCTTCTCACTAAAAAAGAGATTACTGGGCTCGCCGAGGTCGAATTGAAAAATGGATTGACAATTATCCCATTGAGAATGTATACTAAAGGCCGATCAATCAAGCTGGCGATTGGGATCGCGCGTGGGCGGAAAGGTCACGACAAACGCGAACATCTCAAACGCCGCGAAGTTGATCGCGAGATTCGGAGGACATTGAAAAGTGAATAAAAACGGGGATGATCGGTATAGACATGGAACGAAGTGGTAGGGGTAGCGCGCCGAGTCTGCTGGAACCTCGCAAAACTTCCAGCATCTGAATAAGTGCCAACTTATTCTCTAAAGCGAAGAACGCCTTCGCGGGTGTCTTCGCTCCAGCTTTCGCTTTAGCCTAAGCTGGCGTCCGAGCTCTTGAATTCTGTTAGGGAGCCACGGGTGTAATAATCTTCCGGAATAGGTCGTCATGTGTCTCGATGACTGACCGAAATTATGAGACTGGATAAATAATGGTTTCGTCTGTGCTCAACATTATTTATTGAGAAGCGTTAGGCAAAATAGCGCTTGAAGCAGTCTACGCGCGTAGACGCCCAACCTAATCCTCCATGCACGCGGGTTCGATTCCCGCCATCTCCATTCGACTCATTCGCTGATAGGCGAACTCGCTCATGGCAGGCCACTCTGGTGTGGCTTTTTCGCTATGCTCAAAATGGCGGGAATCGAGTCGAATGCCCTGAGCGGTTTGACTGCGGTGAGCGTAGTCGAACCGCAGGCGAGAGTCGAAGGGCTACTTGTCTCGAATAATAATTGAGAGATAATAATATCCATGACTTTTGTTTACATGATCAAAAACTCGGCTGACAAACTTTACATTGGTATTAGTGAAAATCCGCAAGAGCGAGTTGTTTATCATAATTCAAAACTTGGCGCCCGATTTACTAAATATATTCCTAATTTCAAGATTGTTTTTCTTGAACAATATCAAACCTTACTTGAAGCCAGACAACGCGAAATTCAAATTAAAAAATGGCGACGGGAAAAGAAAGAAAACCTGATTGAAAAATATCAAAAAGGATTAGCGACAAAAATTTAAACACGGGCGATTTCCCTATTTTTACGCGCGTTTGGTAAACGATGACGGAAATCGATTCCCCTTTGCGATGTCAAGGCGTCGCCTTGCCAGTGGCTTCCCTTGCCAGTGGCTTCGCGGATGACTTTTTAATCTTTCCCCCAAGTCCGAATGACTTCTTGAAAATTGCGAGGTTTTTGTTGTTGAGCTTCCCAACTTTCTTGTTTGATATAAAGCATTTTATATACAACATTCTTTTGGTTTGCGTTCACATCTACACACCATTGCGCAAGCCGTTTGATTTTCTCAACATCGTCAAGATCTTCTCGCCCCTTGGTTTCAACCACATAGTATTCTTTTGGCGACACTTTCACAATAAAATCCGGGTAGTAGTCTGAAATGCTTCCGTCTGCGTTTTTATAGTCAATTTTGAAATGCACCGCAAAATAATTTTTAGCGTAAGAAATTATATCCTCGTATTTTTCAAGAAAACCAGCGAACTCCAATTCAAAATGACTGTCGCCAATAATTTTGTTGAAAATGCTTTTCTTCGGCACGATATAACCTTGATCTTTGACCACGAATGGCCGACTTTTGCTGATTTTGATATAGTCGCGAATTTCCGCTTCGCCTTTATCTAAAACAGTGAGCGTGTTGATTTCTTTTTTGAATGTTTCAAAGATGGTTCGCGAGGCTTCAATTTCGGATAGATTGCGAAGTGAGTTGAGATTATCAAGATCAATCCGTGTAGTAAATAAATGTCTTTGAATAAACTCCTTAACCTTGCCGTAAAGTATGTCATAACCGGAAACAAGCCGGAGTTCTTTCATAATAACCTGCGTAAAGTATCCGATTACGCTTTGATAATTAGGAACAAAATTACTATCAAGCTCGGTTTTATGGGTGATATCTCCGCTCGCGATATCGCGAAAAACAATCTCTCGTTTTTCTGCTTCCGAAAATTCCTTAAGCGCAATCTTCTTGTGGCTGAATTTTGACACATCAAGACCAGAAAGATTTTTATATTCGCGATAAATACGGGGGGTAAGAACGGGAATTTGAATATCCATTTTCTCAATATCCTTTTTCATATTCTCGCGATCAATTTCAACCACAAGCGGAGACTTAGGAGCAGTGCCTTCTCCCATCGGTTTATATTCCAACTCAACGCCTTCAGCCGTAATTGTTTCAACAAATTCCATAAATTTTTCTGTCCCTATAACACTCAGTCTCTCCTCAATATTTTTATCTCTATACATTCGTCGGAGCCCTCGCCCAATTGTTTGCTCGGGAAGAATATTGCTCGGTGCTTGAAAAGGTCTGATCCCCACAACTGTAGTAACATTTTTTACATCCCAACCCTCACGCAACATCATCACAGAAACAATGGCTTTGTAATTGTTATCTGGACTGTCTATAGAGTTAGCGGCTTTTCTTAAACGCTTCAATTCCTCATCATTTTGCCTGCCGGTTATTTCTTTTATTTCTCCATTGCGGTTTGTATGAATAACTAAAACCGCATCTTTGAATTCTTGATATGTCTTTTCAAGATACCGAGCTACCGAATCACAATTTATAGTATCGTCAGTCATAATAAACAATACCGCCTTTTTGCCAAGCCTGATGTGCACATCATAAACTTTTTTCCATTCAAGAAATCCGAGGTGAATATAATCTTTGTATTTTTCCGTAAACTCCGCGCTTTGCCTTGGTTGTAATTTCGCCCGACTAGCTGAATCGGGGGCAACGAGGTGCTTAACGACATTTTGATGGATTGCTTCAACAAGCGGATAATCACTAATCGTCTGTACGAAAATTGCGCCGTTGTTGTGCTTCGGCGTAGCCGTTACATCAACCTGCAAAGCAAGCTGACCGCCTTTCATCTTGAGCCGATTGTGAATATCCTCAATCGCCTTAAACCACGCCAAGCGCGGATCGTGGATGTGATGAGCTTCATCGTTTAGCACAATGAGTTCGTCCACATTGCGAACAATATCCCCAAGATCAAGTTTTGATTCGTTTGTCGCGCCAACAGGTTGCTTTCCAAGAAAATAATCGGTTGTATCGGGATCGCCGAAACTTGCGGATTCTGTCGCCCCCTCATAAACGCGGTGAATGTTTGTAAGAAAGATATTGCCAGTTTTCCGCACGGTACCGATTTCATCTTGAATATGAAGCGTCATTTGAAAATCATCGCGCCAATTTCGGCCTTGATGACCATTGTCGGGGAGCACCGGATCCTCAAAAAATATTTTGAGTCCGTCAAAATCAGCACGGATACGATCAAGCACGATAATGTTGGGGGTAATTAACAAAAAATTGCGCGCCAGTTGCGAATCGTCCTCATAAAGCTTGTGGTAGTAACACCACGCCAAAATCAAACTTAATACTTTTGTTTTACCGCTACCGGTTGCCATCTTCACGACATATCGCGTCCAAGTCTCGCTAAACATACTGGTTGAAATCGCCCGCGAGCTATCAAATTGCATCAGCGCGTAGGGGTCTCTCGCCTTGGCAATTTCATACAGCCAAATAATCGTTTCCACCGCCTCGCGCTGGGCAAAGTAGTATTGAAAAAGAAATATCCCTGCCTTGCCGGCAGGCAGGTCGCCGTTTGAAGTTTCTGTTGGATGATCAGTTAAAAACCACCACTTGAGCAATGTTTTGCTTGTTTCGCTAGCGCCCTCATAACCTGACAATCGCCAATCCCGAACTTTTTTGCGAAGTTCGGCAACGAGTGGGGGGAGTAGTTTTTCATACCCCTTTTCACGCAAATTTTCATCAGCCGGAAACCACCGAACATTCGGGTCAAGTATCGCGTATGGATCTTTGGGAAAGTTTTTGTGAAGGGCCATATTTATAGGTTATCCCCTTTTCTTGCTTTTTTCATAATTGTATGCATATAATGTATTGATCGTAAGATCACGAATTCTACTGCTTGGGGGCCCCTTCATTGGGGTCCCCTTTGCGTTCTAGTTCTTTTTTCCAACATATAAAATCACGGATTTTTTGAATATCAAAAATCATCAAGCCCTTGGCGGATAAGGCTGAAAGTTCCGCAGATACTTTTCGAGCCGTAGCAAACAGAAAAACTTTCTTGCCCGCGCCTATAAGCTTCTCAATTGAGTCGGCAAAATCACTATCTCCACTCCACAGTATGAATGTTTCTGCGCTGTTTCGCTCACAATCAAGAAGCATATCAACCCCTATCTCAACATCAAAATTGCACTTCCTATCTTCTATAACATAAGTTCCTTTCTTGTTCATCTCATTAAAACAATTGTTGAGATACTCGATAGTGGAAATTTCGTATTTTTTCAGAAGTGCGCGACTAACAAACTGGTCAAGTAATACAGTGGAATCTGGCAGAACACTTGAAGCATCAATTGAAAATCGCATAATCTTTACGGGTTTCGTTCGTAAAATATATTTGCAATCCTCCGCTTCCACTTTCTCCTTTTCTGACCGCACATCTCCCGCGAGGTAGCCATTATAAAAGTTGATTGAGCCAATCATATCAAACGAGTCCAGAAACTGTTTAAGCCGTTTTAGCTCAATGTGCCAGCCAAGTTTATTACTCCACGGTCGAACATTGGCATAATCAACATAGACATGAGTTTTTGCACCAAAAATACTTTCGAGTTGTTTGATAACTTCTTGTTTGTTCTTTGCTATATTTTTAATTCTTTCTGTTTTTGGTGTAAACATATAATTAGCTTACTTTCTGATACCGATAATTATACCGAATGTTATCGTTAAGAAATTGTCCATGTGATGAGGTCTGAAAAAACTGTTGATACAAATGTTCCGGCACATTGAAATACTGGTACACATCGTTAGATATAAACTCCACTTCCAAAATGGCCAACGATTGGTCGTAACCGATTGAGCGAATATTTGAGGATGATACTGGTGTTCTATTCATAGATTAAACAGTTATCTCAATTATTTTCATCGTATCATTGCCGAAAATATCTACGACCTTGATGGCGATTTTTCGTTTACCTTTTCCGACTTCCACCGGTGGCGTTTGCAAGACAAGCTCGCGCTTCTTTTTCGTCCGGAAATCTTGCCATTCGTTTTCAAACACATAATCGCCCGTCCACGCCTCCTCAATTTTGTCTGTCTTTTCATCCCTGACACGGATGACTTCTTTTTTACTCTCAAAATTAAAATCAACCGCCCAATAGTCAATCCAATCAGTCCATTTTTTCGTCAGTGTTTCTTTATTTATAATTCCGTCTTTGTCTTTGGTAACTTTGATGATTTGACCATTTTCAACCACCAACTTTTTGCCTCCGGCTTTCAAACTTTCTTCCACTTCTTTGATTGAATCCTGATTGTAAAAGACGGAAAAATCAGTCAGCTCAATCGCTACCATGCCTTTTTTCACAATCGGTTTTACTTCAATGTAACTTACATCATGGAATACCACCTGATTTTTCTCAATCGCACGCTTATCAAACACATCGCGGGGAATATATTTTAGCGCAAGATCAATGCCTTTGTCCTTGGCTTCTTCCTGAATGTTGGGAAATAATCCCATCTCAAACTCAAAGGCCAAAACATCAACTTTGGTAATCTGCTTTTCTACCGCTTCCGTTATTACTGCGTCAACGAACAATCGCGAAACCGGCAGATTGATCGGCCCAATGGCGACCAGCCGAGAATTTTTCTTGCCGTGAAATGTTTTGAAGCCGTCAAATCGTTCGGCTTTATATGCCGAAATAATAAGTGCAATAAAATCTTTTTCTTTTTGAGCGATTTGCTTTTGTTTCTCATCTTCGCGCAGGTTCGGGTTGATACCAACAAACAGCTGGCGTTCGTATTTTCCGAGATTCAAAATTTCAAATGCGCGGAAATCTTTTCCAGCTTTTGCCAGCTCGCGCTGAACGCCAATTATTCGCTTGCGAGTTGTATGAATTGAAAACTTCCCAAGGTCAGAACCAATCCACTTACGCCCAAGTTTTTCGGCAACCGCAAGGGTTGTGCCGGAACCGGCAAAGAAGTCAGCAACTAAATCTCCCTCATTTGAAGATGCTTTTATTATGCGTTCCAATAGTGCTTCGGGCTTTTGGGTTGGATAATCTAATCGCTCGCTATTTTCAGTACCAATGGGATATATATCCTCCCAAACATCGCGACAAATAGATTTGTGGTACCACATCTTTTTTCCCTCATCCCACAAATCTTCAACGCCCTTAAAATTATATTTCTTTTGTTGGTACGATTTATAGTATTGGGTATTAAACTTCACTCCTTTTAAATTCTTGGCATAGTAAAAAATTGTATCATGTTTTCGAGCAAAGAAATCTTTTGATACTCCACCAGTTCTGTATCCCCAAATAATTTCATTGCGAAAATTATCTCTACCAAAAAGCTCATCCAATACCAAACGAATGAAATTATCTACTCGGTAATCACAATGCACATAAATACCGCCATCATCAGCTAGCAAATCGTGCATGAGTGATAATCTTTCATAAATCATCGCGATAAAACTATCCGCTCCCTTGCCCCAAGTGTCACGATACGCTAACTCTTCAAGCACATTCGACCTTTTGGTAAATTCTTCCACTTGCCCGCCTTTGGAGGGGTCGCCAATTTCTATGTTCATCGAAAAATCCGCGCCAACATCAAAAGGCGGATCAATGTAAATCAATTTAATACCACCTTGCTCTTGGATTTCTTGGCGAAGCGGCCCATTTTTCAAACTTGAAAGAATCAATTTGTTATCACCCCAGATGAGCTTATTGGTCCAATCTTTAACTTGTCGCCCACGAGGATCGAAAAGACTCGGCTGTAGTTTTATTTCTTTTTCACTTCTCGGTTCATCAACTTGCTCAATGATTTGGAAAGGCAAAACAGTGGTCGTCACATCATTTGTCTTGCCACTCCAAACCAGCTCCACCTCTTGCTTGTCGGCGAAAAGCAAAAAACGATACTTGTCCGGCAATGGCTTGTCGGCTTCAAGATATTTTATTATGTCTCGTTTTTCGTTGTCACTTAACATATTTTTACTTGATCAAATCATCAACCGAAATAACAGTATTACAATACTTGATTTTTCCGAATTTTACAAGGTCGCCCTCGCCAAGGCTCAACCTTTTTCTCTCTCCCCAATTTCCGCCAGAGGTAGCTTGACTATCACTACTCTGTTATAATAGGTTTAGATAATCTTATGAGTACTCAACATCCAACAATGAGCCAGGAAGACCTTATTCTCTATATTCTAAATAGGTTGGAACCTGAAAAAAGCGACAAAATCCGCTTGAACAAGTTGGCCTTTTTTACTGAGTTCGCCCATCTTACAAAATTTGACTGTGATTTGAGTTCAGCAAAATACGCGGCAATTGATAATGGCCCAGTCATCGATGATTATGACAAAATATTAAAGGCGATGGAAAAAAATGGATTGGTAACTGTGGACGGTTATATTATTAGACCACTCAAATCGCCTTCTGCTGAAATACCAGAAAATACTCGAGCCTTTGTTGATAAAATTATTGACAAGTATTCAAAACTTACTAATAACGAATTAATCACTCTTTCGCATGCGACTGATTCCTATAAAATTACGACCAACAATGAGCGGGAAATGGGTAAGATAATAGATAAAAAGTTAGCCTCCCTCGAAACTTTTTTAGCTGACGACAACGATAGTGTTCAATCAAATGAAGACGAATTACTCAAAGTAGACCGATCACGACTGATACGATATGCCACTTCTAGATAACTCTTATACAATCTACCTAGAAAATAGATTCCATAAGTACCTAGAAAATTTGCCAACCAAAGTTAAGGAGGTATTTGATGAAAAAATGGAGTATTTTAGAAACAACCCCTCTCATCCAAGTTTAAACACAAAACCTTACTCTGTTAGTAGCAAGAAGTTAAAAGAACTTGGTGTGGATCAGATATACGAGTTTTATATTAATCGTAAGGATTATCGGTGCATCTTTTATGTCACCCACGAACCAAAGGAAATCATAATCGCGTATGTTGGTAATCATACCCAAGTGAAAAATCGATTCCGGTAATTTTTTGACGAAATAGCTGGCGGAAACTACCCAAAAGAGTTATACTGAAAATTATGATTATATTATTTATCCTTGGTTTAATCTTGGGTGGTCTGGGGGTGATGTTTGCCTTACAGAATATTGAGGTCATCACGGTGGTATTTTTGGGTTGGCAATTGTCGGGCTCTTTGTCGCTCATCCTACTTCTCACAATGCTGGTCGGAATTCTGGTGACCCTTTTAATCCTCTTACCTAGAAGTTTAAGCGACTATTTTAAATATAAAAAGTTACAAAAGGAAAATGCCGGACTGACCGAAGAACTCCGAAAACAAAAAGAACTGACGGTGTTTGCCAAAACCATGTCTCCCAGTCCCGAGATTATTGCCGAAATAGAAACCAGCGTCATCTCTCACCTCTAATTTCTCATCTCTAATTCGCGCGAATAGGAGAATAGAAGTGCTATCATATTTTTCAAAACATCAACCTATCATTCTGGGCACGGTGTTGGTTGGATAGTAAGTCTCGAGAAAAAAGAGGAAGGTGTCTAAATGTGAGTTAAGCAACCTTTCGTGTTGTTTTTCCCTGATTGATTTTGGCCAAAACAAAAGAAACGAGAGTTTGTTTTTGATGTAAGCGGAGACCCCGATGGA
>JAGVGK010000022.1 GCA_020057185.1 Minisyncoccota bacterium
AAATCGCTCCGTTACCGGAGCGCTAATGAAGTGGCGAGAGAGTGTGGTATATTGAAATGATTAGTAATCGGGAAATTGCATTTCAGCCCAGAATTTACAACAATTGACTGCCATAAGTATACACGAAAATAATATCTTGTCAAGCGTTTTGGGGAGGGCAAATATAGCCCTTGTTTACACCATTATTCGGATGTCGGCGACTTTTATTCCAGCGGGGGTGATGATGACGGGGTTGAGATCAAGCTCTTTGATTTCCGGATGATCAATCGCGAGTTTGGAAACTTTAACCATCAAATCAGCGAGCGCTTCCTCATCAACCGCTTTTTCACCACGGACACCGGTGAGAATTTTCGCGCCTTTAATTTCTCGAATCATTTCGAGGGCTATTTCTTTAGAAACTGGCGCGATGCGAAGGGTGGTGTCTTTCAAAACTTCGGTAAAGATGCCACCCCAGCCGAAGAGAATCGTCGGACCGAAAATCGGATCGCGCTTCATTCCGATAATCACTTCTTTCCCGACGGCCATTGGCTGGAGAAACATTCCTTCAAGTTTAGCGTGCGGATTGTTAGCGATAATTTCATCCCAAGCCCGTTCGACTTCTTCAATATTTTTTAGATTTAATTTTATAGCGCCAGTGTCAGTTTTGTGAATAATGTCCGGTGAAATAGCTTTCAAGACAAAAGGGGCTACGCCTAATTTTGAAAGGGCGCCGGCGAGTTCGGTTTTTTCTTTTACCAAAATACCAGTTAAATTAATTTCATAATCTTTCAAAATTTTAGACACCCCAGTGAAGTTCATCATAATTAAAGAAGAGGGGGGAACTAGCGGGTTATCAGTGTTAGTTATTGTTTCTTGTTTCTTGATTCCACGAGCGAGATTGTCTAAGGCTTCAACCGCATCTTTAGGAAAAGTGAAATTGACTAAATTATTTTGTTTAAAATAAACGAGACCCGGTTCTACCGTTGGTCCACCAATGAAAATTGGCAGAATCGGTTTTTGCTGACTAAACTCGGCGACCAACTTGGCGGTGGCTTCGACTTCGGTCATCATTTGCGGGGTGAGAATAAGAATAATTCCGTCAGTTTCTTTTTCGGCGCAGATAATTTTCAAGGCGTCGGCGTAACGCGACGCGAGCGCGTCGCCAATAATATCCACCGGATTGCCGACGGCCGCCATCGGGGGTAAAACTTTCCGCAACGCTTCTTTCGTCTCGGTCGAAAATTCCACCAACGAGAGCGATTGAGAAAGATCAACGAGATCGGCGGTAACGACTGACGGCCCACCGCCGTTTGTAAGAATCACCAATCGTTGGAGCGGTCTCTTGATTCCGAGCTGAAAAAGTTTTGCCAAATTGAAAAATTCCCGAATTGATTCCACGGTGATCACACCGGTTTGTCGACAAGCGGCGGCGAAAACCGAATCGGCCGGCGCTAGCGAACCGGTGTGCGACATTGCGGCTTTCAATCCGCGATCGGATCGACCGGCGCGGAGCACGACCACCGGTTTGGTTTTGGTAATTTCGGCGCAGAGTCGCATAAATTCCGGTCCGTTGGACAATTTTTCTAAATAAATCAGAATCGCCTCGGTGTCTTGATCGTGAGCCAGATATTCCAGGAATTCTATCTCGGTCAACTGGGCTTCATTGCCTAAACTGATAAATTTTGAAAAACCAATATTGTGAGTTATCGCTAGATCAAGAATTGCTGTACCGAGCGCACCAGATTGCGAGAGGAACGCGATTTTCCCCTTCGGCGGTTTCTGCGCGGCGAACGAGGCATTGAAATCAGTTTGAGAATCAATCACCCCCAAACAATTTGGTCCAAGCAAGGCAATGCCGTATTCGCGCGCCGCCCGTGCAATTTTGGCTTCAAGCTCTTGGCCTGATTCTCCGGCTTCTTTAAAACCGGAAGAAATGATTATCACCGAAGTAATTTTTTTCGCGCCGCATTCGACTAAAATTTGTGGCACGATATCGGCTCGGACAGCGATTACCGCCAAATCAATTTTATTCGGGATATCAGTGACTGTCGGATAAGATTTCAAACCCGCTAATTCTTGGCTATTAACATTGACTGGATAAATCGCCCGTTGGCCACTTTTAAGAAGATTTGTTAGCAAAGCAAAGCCAACTTTATTTTTGTTGCTGGACGCGCCGATGATGGCGACTGATTGGGGGTTAAAAAAGTTATTTAACTCCATAGTTGTTCCTCGAAGGTTGGTTTTTCAACATTGTAAAAAATCCCGACGGGCGTTTTTTCATTTGGGGCGGTCAGAAATTCCAATACGGTTTTTTTATCTTGCACCGGAAAGTTTTCGGGGATGGAATAAATCCGGTCTTTGAAATATTCGCGCGTGTCGAAAAAAGTTATACATGGTTGGATTATTTCGACGAAAGAAAAGCCCTTATGAGTAATCGCCGCGATCATTGCTTTTTTTGTGCCAGCAATATCTTCGGCGTAAGTTCGGGCGAGGAAAGTTGCGCCCGATTCGAGAAGCATCGGCAGTGGAGTGAATGGTTCTTCGATACTGCCGAAAGGGGTTGATTTGCTTCGGTAACCCTTAGGACTTAAAGGGGTAGTTTGACCGGTGGTCAGAGCAAAAACTTGGTTGGCGTGGAGGAAAACTTTGATGTCGGAATTTCGGCGAGCGGTGTGAACTAGATGTCCGATACCTTCGGCAAAAGAATCACCGTCGCCAGAAAATCCAACGACAGTTAGTTTCGGGTTGGCGCACTTAATACCGGTCATCACCGGAAGGGCGCGGCCGTGAAGCGAAGTGAAACTATTTACATTCACATAATCAGTAATTTTCCCGTGACAACCGATACCGGCGCTGATGACAATATTTTCAAACTTCAATTTCTCAGTCTCAACTAGTTCACTTATCGCTTGGCGGAAAGCCACAAGAATAGCTGAATTAGGACAGCCTGGGCACCAGGTTATTTTTGCTTTAGTGGCTAAATTATTCATGGCATAAGATGTTAATTTTTTGCGCGAGATCAAGTGGGTCGAACGGGCGGGAATCGTACTTCAAAATATTAGCCGAAACTTCCAGGCCAGTCTTTTCGCGGATTAGTGAAGCCATTTGGGCATTATGATTACCCTCCACATTGATAATTTTTTTTGCGCTCGCCAATTCTGCCGTCACCTTTTTTGTGTCAAAAGGTTCGACCCAAATAATTTGCATCAGCTTAACTGGCCGATCAAGATATTTGACGGCTTCCAAAACTGGCCCCTTGGTTGAACCCCAAAAAACAATCGCGGTGTCGGCATTTTTGTCGCCATAAATTTTTATTGTTTCTTGCCGATCTAACTCACTCGCCAAGGTTTCGGCTTTGGCAAAACGTTTATCCACCATCGCTTTGACCGGCTCGGCTTCTTCAACGGTGATACCCGCTTCGTCGTGTTCGTAACTAGTAATTTTGACCACCATGTCGGGGGTACCCGGGAAAGCCATTGGCGAGATGCCGTCGGCGGTGATGGCATATCGACCGTAATCAGGGCCGATCTTCTCGGCAAGTTTCCCAGTTTCAATCTTAATCTGATCGGTGTTGATCAGACTGGTGGTGGAATGTTCCGAGACAATTTTATCCATCAACGCGATGACCGGTGTTTGATATTGCCAAGCGAGATTTAACCCGTTCGCGCCCGCCAGGAAAGCTTCTTCCGAATCACCCGGGGCAATAATAATTCGAGGAAATTCGCCATGAACAGAGTGAATCGCCAAACGCAAATCTGCCTGGCTGGAGAAGGTGGGAACACCGGTTGCCGGTGCCTGCCTCTGGGAAACTGCCACGACGAGCGGGAGTTCCGCCCCGCCAGAAAAACTGAACGCTTCTTGCATTAGCGCGAAACCGCCCGTCGCTGAACCGATTGCCACGCGCTTGCCGGCATAAACCACGCCGAGCGCCATATTGATCGCCGCCAACTCATTCTCCGGTTGGATCACTTTCAGGTGGGGATAATTTTTTTGTTCACCGGCCAAAAAATGTAAGATTGAAGTGGACGGAGTCATCGGGTAAGAAATATAGAAATCAAGACCGGCGGCCAAAAGCCCTCGGGCGAAGGCGGTGTTGCCGTCGATAAGTTCTTTTTCGGATTTTCCTTGCTCGATTTTTTTCGGATGAGACAAACCGATTTTTTCCAAAAATTCAAAACCGATATCAACTAATTTGATGTTTAATTCGGGTTTTTTATTTTCAAAAACAACTTGCAAAATTTCCGACATTTTTTTAAAATCCAAATCCAAGAGATAGCCGAGCGCGCCGAGAGCGACCGAGTTGCGGGCAATCATCGGCGCACCGACCGCCGTGGCGGAAACGGACATCGGGATGGCCACCGCTTTGGTTCCTAGTTCGTCAAGATCCGCTAAATCGAAACTGTCGGCGAAGACAATTGCATTTTGATTCAACTCATTCTTGTGTAAAGTCACCGACTTTTCGTTTAGTGCAATTAGCACATCCAATTTGTTATAGTCGCACCAGATTTTTTCTCGGCTGAAAGAAACCCGGGCAAAATTATGCCCGCCCTTAATAAGCGACGGATTAGCGAAGGAAACGAAAACTTCATAGCCCAGTTTAGCCAAAAGCGTGCCAATGGTGCCTCCCGCTTCCTTGACGCCGTCGCCAGCTTGCCCGCCGATACCAATAGTAAAAATGTCCACCATCAGGAAATTATAGCATTCTAAATTTTATGCTACAATGTTAGTAATGATCGAGACGAGTAATCAAGAAAAAATTAAAATTGGCTGGTTCACCTTTTCCTGTTGTGAGGATAATTTAGTGGTAATGACCGAAGTGATGAACGATCATTGGCAGGAATGGAAAAAGCTTTTCGACTTTCGCCATGTGCGGGTTTTGAAATCGCAAAATATTCTGGACGAACTGGACATCGCTTTTATTGAAGGGGCGCTGGCGAGTCCAGACCATGAGGCAAAGGTGAAAGACATTAGAGCGCGGTCGAAAAAATTGGTGGCCGTGGGCTCGTGCGCGGTGGTCGGTTTACCAGCCGGTCAGAGAAATTATTTCACGCCGGAACAGAAAGAGAGTATTGATTTCCTCGTGACCCGTTTCGGCGCCTTAGCCTCGGTCAAGAAAGTGTCGGAAGTGGTCAAAGTGGATGTCGAAATTACCGGCTGCCCGATGAGCCCGGAGGGTTTTTTAGAGAAGGTTAACGGGCTGGTCGCTGAATTGCGACCGGTGAATTAAATTACGATGCATACTTTTGATTTATCGATGGAGCATATTACGAAAGTGGAAGGTAGCGCCGCACTTAATTTGCGCGTCGAAAACGGGCAAGTTAAGGAGGTGCACTTTGCTTTGACTGAATATAAGCGATTCTTCACCGAAGCGCTGAAGGGTAAAGCGCTCGCTGCGATCCCGCCGCACTTGGCGCGCATTTGTGGTACTTGTTCGAACGCTCATATTATGGCGAGTATCGAGGCGTGTGAAAAAGCGCTGGGCATCACGCCTTCACCGCAAACGAAACTTCTGCGGGTGCTCACGATGCACGGCTTGATGATTCGCGATCACGCTTTGCATCTTTATTTATTTTCGATGCCGGATATTTTCGGTAAAGACGCTTTTCTTGATTTGGATGAAAACGATTCAATTGAACATCAACTACTTCACGACGGCTTTGACACTAAATCGGCGGGCAATTTCTTGGCGACCTTAGTCGCCGGGCGAAGCGTCCATGCAACTTATCCGGTCATCGGCGGTTATCTGAAATTTCCGGAACCGGTGGGGGTGGCGGAAGCAATTAAGAAACTTCAAACGATCCGGCCAGCCGTTCTTCGTCTGGTGGAAATATTTAGAAATGCCCCTTTTCACTTTGATTGTAAAACCAAATATATGGCGCTCGTGCCGGACGGCAGTTATGGTTATCTCGAGGGCAAGATTATGACCAGTGCCGGCGAAATCTATGGTGAAAACGAGTTTCGCAACCATCTCGAACGCGTTGTCTTGCCGTATTCGCAGGCTTCGGCTTACACTTATGAGGGCGAAGGATATATGGTTGGGGCGCTGGCGCGCTTGAATTTAGCGAAAGATAAATTACATCCTAAAACCCAAGAGTCACTGCCCCATATTTTAAAACTTTTTCCGTCCACCGATATTTATCTCAACAATGTGGCACAAGCGGTGGAAATACTACATTCGGTGGATGAGTCAATTGAGATTCTTTCTAATAATGTTTTTAAACCCGAGCCGGTGATTAAGATGGAGGTGAAAGAAAGCGTCGGCGTCGGTGTGATTGAAGCGCCTCGCGGAACGCTGTATCACAAACTGGTCATCGGCGCCGATGGTAAAGTGAAAGAAGGGGAAGTGGTGGTACCGACCGGTCAAAATCAAATCAACATCGAGCGCGACATTAGTCGGTTAGTGGAAGAACTGATCAAGCAAGAAACAACCAAAGAGAAAATTGCTTTTGAAATTGAGAAACTAATTCGGGCTTATGATCCGTGTATGAGCTGTGGTTCGCACTTCTTGAAAGTTAATTGGGCGTAGTAAATTACCAAAGCCATTCCACTGGTGTATAGAATAGCGGTGGTAAAATCTCCAGCGGAAAAAGTGTGAGTGATGAAAATGGCAGAGAGAATGTTAGTCACGAGCGTCGCGGGTACAAGTAATGTCGCGACATAAGTCGCCGGCGCATATTTCAACGCGGTGTACCAAGTGAGAACATAGCCAACGAGAAGCAGGGCGGTTAAAATAAGCCAACCCCAGTTTGTCCCAGAGAGATTAATCACTTCGCCAAAACCGCTAGACAACGCGATGTAACTAACCAGTAAAATTGAACCGAAAATCATTCGTGCGCCGGCTACTGTCAAACTCGAGATATCAGCTAACGCTTTTTTGGCAATGATATTTTCCACCGCCCAAAGAATGGTGGCAATCAAAATCATTAATTCGCCGGTGTTAAATTTGAAACCAGTAAACCCGCCGACAAAAAGATTGGCAACGAAAATAATTGCCACGCCAAGCCATTGTTGCCAAACGAGCCGTTCTTTAAGAAAGGGAATTGCCAAAAGCGCTACGAACAGAAAAAGCGTTTTGTGAATCAGAGCGCCGCCCACGGCGCTGGTTTGAGCCAGTCCAGTAAAAAATAAAGCGAAGGGGAGAGCCCCGCCAATTGCGCCGATCAAAACCAGCCGGCGCCACTGTTTAGGCGTAAGTTTTTTTATCTCCGGCCAACGTTTGAACGCGATAAAAATTCCTAAAATAAAAACGGCAACCAGACTGTTTTTAATGGTGGTAAACAAGACGGGATTACTGAAGTTCGAAACAGCAAATTTGTTTACGAAATTGGCAGTGCCGGAAATAAGAGCCGTGCTTAAAGCCAAAATGGTAGCGTATTTTGATATTTTCATATTTATTATTATATCATACTAATTTTAATTTAGAAATAATTTTGCCAGTAATTCGGATGGCTTTGGCTTTATCTATTTCTGGTGGCAGACCAATAATTTTTATTTGTTTTAACTGGCCGAGTTTTTGCAGGAAGCGAAGATTAGTGAGCGCGTCGAAGTCGTGCATCGTCACTCTCGGCGCCGGCGCAAACTTCTCTAGCGAATCGAAAACGGTGATTTCTTTTATTCCCACGGCGGTATCAATAACCACTAGCTCCGTCGGCACGGCCCAGTCTTCATTCGGGTCTTTAACTTCAAACTTTATTGACGGAAACTTCGCGCGTAGCGCCGGCAAAATTCGCAAGGGGAGAGAATCTTGTGGTAAGTCTGGATTTCCAAAAACAAAAATAGTTTTCATTTTAAATTAAATTGTTTGATTAGCCAGCGCCAGACTTTTAAGGGTATATTTCTTAAGCATCACTGCTTGCTTTTTACTAATAACTTCACAGGGCACGCTCCAATGAATGGAAACAATTTGCTTGGGCTTAATTTGTTCAATATCATATTCGGCTTCCAGCTGGCGAGTCAAAATTTTCGTTACCGGCGCGCCGAGAGCCAATTTCCCGCCGGCATAAATAAGTGGTTCGATGAGAACAGTTATTTCGGGTCCGTTAGTTGAAATGACAGTGCCGGAACTGACTCGGCATTCGTCCAAACTTTGAAGCGTGTGCGGGATATTCACATTGCCTGTTCGCCGCCAGATATTAAAAACATGGAAGGAATGATGGGGGACAGCGCCGTGTGATATTTTTTCTTCTATCCATCTAAATTCTTTATGGCCGATCATTCTCTTGATTCCAAGATTGTCGGTGAGAAACTGATTCAATTTTCTTTTTTCCACCACCTCCAGCAATTTATTGCCAAGCCAATAAGCCTCGACCACCCGACTGTCGAAAGGGTCTTTTATATTATTCGCTTTGGCAATGTGCAAGAGATAGGGATAAAGAGTTTTAAACTGTTTGAGCAGTTTGGCTAGACCAAAATCGGTCGCGCCGGCTTCAATCTGGGCGCGCAGTTCGGCGTTGGCGTCCGGTCCGCAATAATGCAGACGATTCGGCCCGAACGAGTAACGACTGCAACGCAAAATTCCTTTCATGTCAATTTTTTAAGGAATTTTTTCTTTGGCAAAAAATTGTTTTTGGAAACGACCGATCGGCCGATTTCTTTTTCCAGTTGTTTTTTGGCAATACCGGCAATATTTCCGCCGCGCTTGGCATCTTGTGTAAGTTTTGAAACTCCTTTGGAATTTTCGGTTTTGTGAATTTCCGTGGTGGAACGTTCGCCAAGCATGGTAAAAATTAGTTCAAAATCATCCATATGATCGCGCAAGTTCTCTCGGTTCAATCCTTTAATCTTCTTGTATTCGCTTGGTGTGATGCCAAAAGTGGCTTTAGAAATTTCCGCGGTCAAAATCTCATAATCTTTCTGCTCCTTCGCGCCCCGTTTTTGCCATTCGTCTGTTAGTTCTTCCCTAATAGCGATACCGCGCATTCTTTTTTCTATCCAATCTTCTGAATATCCTTTGAGTTTGTAAAGTATTCTTGTTCGTTTTGTTGCCAATTCCGGATTTTCTATTTCTTGTACTCGCTCATAGCCGACTTTTGCCAACCATCGCTTAAACGGCTCGGCTTTCGGGGATGGAATTGATTGAATGATCCGAAAAATCCCTTCGGTGTCAGCGCAATCTGTTTCGCGCATTTTGCCGTCCGACGCTTCCAATTTCAACTGTCTACAAATTGTAGATAGTTCAAATTCGCCTTCATTTTTCACCCTCGCCTTCATTGCTGTCCAATAAACACTGGGGCGGTCACTATCCGTAAGTGCTTCTATCACATCAACAACCGAAAACCACCACTCATTTTGGAAAAGTGTTTTTCTGATTTTCTTACCTTTGAATAAAGCGATTTTTGTTGTTTCCATAGCACTTTTAACCTTACAATGCCAGTAGAATCGCGCCAATGGCGATTAAGGTGGCGCCAAGAGCCTTGAACCAAGTGAAAGTTTCGCTCAAGAAAATCACGGCTAAAATAAAAGCGAAGATAACGCTGGTGCGGTCAATCGCCACTACGCCGGAAACCGTTCCCGTTTTAATTGCGAAAAAATAAAATAGCCAAGACAACGCGCCGGCGACGCCGGAGAGAACGATAAAGAGAATCGCTTTGTTGTTGAAAGTATTAAGGAAAGAAAATTTGCCCAGTGCCAAAGCCACTCCGATTAAAAAAAACGCCATGACGATCGAGCGGATAGTTGTCGCCAAGGTTGAGTCGAGATCTTTCAATCCAATCTTGCCGAAAATAGCGACCAAGGCGGCGAAGACGGCTGATAACAAAGCGTAAACACTCCAGTGCATAAAAAAGTTACTCTGTCGTTTTGCCGTCGAAATGTTCGGTGTCGGTTTCACCTTCAACTTTTGTCTTGTGGACGACACCGTCCCGATGATGCGGTGGCATATAAAGAGTGTAAAGCTTCATGAAGTCGGAGCCGGTGTTGATGATGTTATGTTTCGTGCCGGCCGGAACGATGATGGCACTGCCGTCAGCAATGTCGTGAGAGATATCGTCCAAAATCGCTGTGCCCGCGCCTCTTTCCACGCGCAAGAACTGATCAACATCATGTACTTCTTCGCCGATTTCTTCTCCGGCTAAAAGTGACATCAACACGAGCTGACTGTTTTTATCGGTGTATAAAACTTGGCGAAAATTATCGTTTTCAAGCGAGAGCTTTTCAATGTTGGCGACATAACCTTTCATAATTATATTCTAGCACATTGCCAAGAGAAAGCCACCGTTCATGCATCGCATTACTAGGTGGCTTGATTCGAAGATTTGGCGTCAGATGGTGTAATCGTCGGGAATTTCTACTTCGCGAAAGAAATCAGCCCGGCGCTTGGCAAATTCATCAGCTCCGCCATTCCTGATGTAATGGTCTATGAGCCAGTCTGGATTCCGCCACAATTCCCAATCGTCACAACCATGTTCCCTACGAGTACAATCACGATTAACGGGGCAAGTTAGAGCATCAATGACCTGTCTTTGCATAAACGCAATGTGGTCAAAAACTTTCATTCCCATAACCGCCTCCTTTCTTTTGAGTTAAGTAACCTTTCGTGTTGTTTTCCATTTTAAATTAGCTTTTGTTTGAAACATATTTTAACCATTTGGCGCTTGATTAGACTCGGCGTAGTCTAA
>JAGVGK010000045.1 GCA_020057185.1 Minisyncoccota bacterium
AATCGCTCCGTTACCGGAGCGCTAATGAAGTGGCGAGAGAGTGTGGTATATTGAAATGATTAGTAATCGGGAAATTGCATTTCAGCCCAGAATTTACACGACCTAATTACCTCCCTATTATACACCCATCGGGTATAAAAGTCAACCCGCCCGAACGACTGATATCGTTCAGTCAGGCGGGTAGGCCAAAAGTGGCTTATAATATAGTTATTTTGAACGACTGGAAAATTTTTGCCAGACGACGAGGAGGGGTGAGGCGATGAAGATTGAGGAGTAGGTACCGACGAGGACACCGATTGCCATCAGGAGGGAGAAGTCGCGGGTGGCGGACGCGCCGTAGAGGAAGAGGATGACGAGGACGAAAATGATGGTGAGGGAGGTGTTGATCGAACGGGAAAAAGTTTGTGATAAACTCTGACCAACCGTCTCGGCGAAGTTCGGACTGATATTTTTTTTCAAATTCTCGCGAATCCGATCGAACACCACGATCGTATCGTGAACGGAAATTCCTAAAATTGTCAAAAGGCCAGTGAGAAAAAGCGCATCCGCTTCATAGCCACGCACCGCGCCGAGATAAGAAAAAACGCCCGTGGGGATAATCAAATCGTGGAGCAGTGCGATGAAAGCGACAATCCCATACTTCCACGAGCTCACGGGACGCGAAACTTTGCGGAAAGCGAAAGCGATAAAAAGAATAATTAAAACCACGACCAGAATAATTGCCAGAATCCCCCGTCGCGCCAGTTCCTTCCCAATCGTCGGCCCGATTGAACTGAAGCGTTTCTCAGTCGGCGCTAATTTATCCGCTCCGACCGGCAAGGCTTTTACCACCGTCACATGTTCGGCGTCGGTGAGCGTTTTCGAGCGAATAATAATGTCTTGGTCGCCAGCTAGTTGCACCGACATCGAGCCAAGATCAAGTTTGTTTAATGCCTCACGCACTTGATCAGCCGTCGGCCGATCACTTGAGTACGAAACTTCGAGAATCGAACCGCCGGTAAAATCAGTCCCGAGTTTGAGTCCATAATTCCAGAACGACCACAACGAAGCCACAATTAAAATACCTGAGAGTAAGAAGAAAAAATTTTTGTATTTAATGACGAACATAGTGAATTAGCTATTAGCTTTTAGCTGTTAGGTAGAAAAACCGGAACCAAACAAGAAACGATTCAGCCGATTGGTGTGATGAACGCCGATCGCCAAGAGGAAAGTGCGAGTAATGCTAATCGCCGTCAACATACTAATCAACACACCGATCGCGAGCGTGAGGGCGAAACCGCGCACCAAACTCGTCCCGAACCAAAAGAGAATCAGCGCAGAGATGATGGTCGCGAGATTAGAATCACGAATCGACGCCCACGCCCGTGAGAAGCCGTGACTGATCGCGTCGTGCATATTCTCGGTGTGACGCATCTCTTCCTTCAGGCGCGCGAAAATAAGAATATTCGCGTCCACCGCCATCCCGACCGAAAGAATGAAACCGGCCATGCCGGCGACGGTGAGCGTCACCGGCAGGAGTTTGAAAATTGCCAGCATCAGCGACACATAAATCCCGAGTGAGAGGACCGCGAGCACGCCGTTGATGCGATACCAGAGAATCATAAACACCGCGACGAGAAGCAGGCCGATAATCCCCGCTCGCACCCCGCGATCAAGTGCTTCTTGGCCAAGCGTCGCGCCGATCGTCTCCGTCGAAACTAATTTAATCGGCACGGGTAAAGCCCCGAGATTGAGATTGCGAACCAAGGTGCGCGCTTCTTCAACAGTAAAGTCACCCGAGATTTCAGCTCGACCATCCTTAATCTCCTCGCGCACAACTGGCGCGGAGAGAAGTTCGCCATCAAGATAAATACCAATGCGCTTATCCACATTCTCTTTCGTTAATTTGGCAAAAATATCGCCCCCCGTCTGATCGAACTCCACCGAAATGGTCGGGTTAATTGACTGACTGCTGAATTGCACTTGCGCCCGCTTGAGATATCGGCCAGTGAGCTCACTCGGAATGAAATCGGGATTTTCCGCCAGCAACGGATTCGGCGTAATCGCTCCGCCCTTCGCCATTTCCACCCGCGCCGTTTCGATCGCCTTCTTTATCGCTTCCTTCTCCGGCCCGTCCGGCCGTTCAATTTTGAATTCGAGGACTGGGGTAACACCGATCACTTTAAGGGCCTCTTCTACATCTGTCACGCCAGGTAATTCGATGATCAAGCGGTGTGCCCCACTCCCGCCAATTCCAACTTGCTCAACTTGGATCAAAGGTTCGCGAACACCGAAAGTGTTCACCCGCCTTTCAACCACTTCGCGAAGCGAGGCCATCGCTTCGCCGACATCAACATCGGTTGGCAAAGCCGAGGTGTCGGCTTGATAGACCAAGTGACTTCCCTCGCGCAGGTCCAGACCGAGTTTGAATGGTCGAAGAGAAGACAGATCAAAATAGGTCAGCCCCAAGCCGAAGAGAATTAAGATCACTGCAATTATCCGCCGACGGGTCATATAATGTTATGGACGCTATTATAACTACTCGTCATAATTTAGCAAATAGCATTCAAAATCTGGATTTTTAATTTGTAAGTATTTCCGTGATTAATTAACCCTAAATAAGACGCAATAGTTTCTCTTCTTTTTTCTTGTCGTTCGATATTTTTAAACATCCTTCGTCTTGTCGCCCGTCTCAACACTCGATGATCAGGAAAATGCACCCAGCCAAGGAAATCAATTCCCGAAGCGAGGGTTTTGATTGAAATTTTGTCTGGGTGTAAAACGAGTTTAAGATTCTGTAACAAAAAATAATTTAGTTCGGATAAAATAATTAGGAGCCAGTTTTTATCTTGGCTCATCACCACAAAATCATCGGCGTAGCGCAAATAATATCTGGCCTTGATTTTATTTTTTACAAACTGATCTAGTTGATTAAGATAAACATTGGCAAAGAGTTGAGAAGTTAAATTACCCAGAGGCAGTCCAACCCCATTTTGAGTAGAATGAAAACTTCGAATAATTTTAGATAAAAGAAATAGGGTATCGGCATCAAAAACATAATCTTTAATGATTTCAACCAAGGTGTCGTGATCAATCGAAGCAAAAAATTTCCGGACATCACATTTAAGCACCCAAACAGTTTTGGTGTGATTCTTTGAAACTTGGTGCGCCAAAGATCGAAAGCGGTCGAGCGCTTTATGCGTCCCCTTACCAAACCGACAAGAATACGAATCATAAATGAAAGTTCGATCAAAGAATGGATAAAGAATTCGATAGAGGGCGCGGTGAAGAAGTCTATCTCTGACACTAGCTTTGTGGATACTCCTCGGTTTCGGATCCGAAACACGGAAAGCTTCATAATTGGCGTGCTGATAGGTTTTTGATTTGAGATCATTGTGAAGAGACAACAAATTATCCATTAGATTTAGCTCAAACATTTGAACATCATGACGAGACCGCTTCCCGCTCGCAAATTCTCGCCACGCTTCGAGAAGATTTTCGAGCGATATGATACGATCATAGCCATGACTAAAAATTATTCTCATGATGGTAATGTTACCCCCCCCGACGCTTTTGCCACTGCTCCAACACACAAAAGGTGCTTACCTAATATGGTATGGCTACTACCAGACATTACCGAAAACTCATCGACACTCTCTGGGCCAAAGAATTGACACATTGTTTGTAGAAATTATGGAAGCCATCGCCGCGGCTGGATTTTTATCACGGGAAGAGAAACCCCCTTATGTCCGACTGGCTATTCGCAAAACGGACACGCTAAAAGTATTACTGATGGTGTTGTGGGAAACTAAATCTCTTGATAGCAAAAAATATATCGCTATTTCTCTGAAAATAAACGGGGTCGGAAAAATGCTCGGTGGTTGGAACGGACAACTCTTAAAACAAAACTCCCTCGGCAATAAACCGAAGGAGAAATGAAGCGAGTAGCGAGCACAGCCGCGGGGTTGTTGACGTTCCAGTCGTTGTCGAGCCAGTTGTAGCTCCAGTTCCACCTGTCGCCGTTCCAGCAGAGGTAACGGACGTAGAGGTCGTCATCCGAGTTGCGGTTGCGTACAAGGTATCATCTATGCCACTGCCCCCAGTTTACTAAAATAGCAAACCAAAAGCTGTATCGTATTCGTGATCGATAATCACTTAATACCCTGCACCAAGTAGCTTCATTTTTTGAAGTGTCTGCATACACCACTCTACCCAAAACCATAGTCGTGAGTATTCTCGATGTATGGATACTGGGTTCGGTAGCGAGCAACCTTGATCGCCCGCATATTCACCTACTACCGCAACTATATTATCACAAACAAAAAGAACCCCGCATCTTATCTGTGGTTAAACAGAAAAAATGCGGGGTCCGAGGACTAAGATCAAAGTGTCCAAGTTCAGTTTAGGACACAGTGACCGAGTCCACAGTGCGAACTTGCGAGCACAGCCGCGGGGTAGCTGACGCCCCAGTCGACGCCGAGCCAGTCGTAGCGCCAGAACCACCCGTCGCCGTACCAGCAGAGGAAACGGACGTAGAGGTCGCCATCCGAGTCGCGGTAGATAGTCCCCCAGAAGTAAACACGCTGGGTTTTCCATTCTTCGGGGATAAGCTCGGGATGCTTGAGTAGGAAGTCCAGCACATTGGCGTTCAGAACCCTCTGGCTCTTGAGTACCTCGCGTAGAACATCCCCCTTCATCCATTTGCCATCCTTCTGGTCGTCAGCGATATAAAGGGTGACGAGCGACTCTGTCCATTTGATAGGAACACCCTTCTGGTGTTCCTCCACCTTCCAACCCTCGGGCAGGAAGGGATCGGCGCAGCAGTCAATCACATGGTTGGCTTCCTTCGCCTCCCATATTCCCTTGAGGACATTGCGAACCCAAGCGAGATTGTCTCCCGTCGAGAGTTGCTTGACCAGCGCGGCATCCCATTTGCCCACTCGATTCATCGCCATTTCAAGCTCGTGCGCTTGACCGACACCCATTGTGAAGTCGTTAGACATAGCTAACTTCTCCTTTCTGTCGTGAGACTTGTTCACTCGAACTCGTCTCGTCCCTTGTTTACGGCTTAGCACAATGCTTCGCCACAGCAGAGAAAGGCCTATAATCTAAGCCGTTTTCTGCTATGGCGAAACGCAAGTTGGGTATCAAAGAACTTCTCTATTCTTTCCCTATTATACACCCGTCACTAACACTTGTCAATAGTCCGTAATGGTTCATAATAAGTCATACTAATTGTCTCCAAATGCAAACTGTGCTAGAGTGGTCGGATATGGAAATCATTAAAACGATTTTGCCGTGGGTGCAGATTATTGTCGCCATTGCCGTGGTCGTCGCCATTCTGCTTCAACGCAATGACGCCGCTTTGGGCGGGGTCTTCGGTGGTAGTGGTAGTGTCGCTCATACGAAACGAGGTTTGGAGCGCGGTCTCTTCGTCACCACGGTGGTTTTGGCGATCCTTTTTGTGATCACCGCGATTCTCTCTTTTCTCCTTCAAGCCACCGTTTAGTTAGATGGTCTTATGCCTTTAAAAGATAAAATTGCCCGCACGGTGAGCATGATGCCACCGCCACGGAAAAAGCTTTTTGTTATTTGTCTCGCCGTTTTTCTTGTCGGGATTTTGACTCTCTTGTGGCTCACGAATCAAGCTTGGCTCGTGTCGGTGCCGGTTAGTGGTAGTCAATATATTGAAGGCCTCGTGTCTACGCCCCGTTTCATCAATCCTCTGCTCGCGAGTACCGCCGTGGAACGAGACCTCACGACTTTGGTTTATTCCGGTCTTCTCCGTAGTAGTGGCACCGGCGAATTTATTCCAGATTTAGCCGAATCGTATACCGTTTCGCCCGATGGTTTAACTTACAACTTCACTCTGCGACCCAACTTAGTCTGGCACGATGGCGAACCAGTCACGGCCGACGATATAATCTTTACCATCACCAAAGCTAAGGATCCGGCAATTAGAAGTCCTCGGCGCGCCAGTTGGGAAGGCGTAGAAGTGGAAAAAATTGACGCTCAACATTTCGTTTTCAAATTGAAACAACCCTACGCTCTTTTTTTGGAAAATCTAACGCTCGGCATCCTCCCCGCACACCGGTGGCAGAAAATCACCACCGCCGGTTTCTCCTCCACCAATCTTAATCTCGAACCCGTCGGCACTGGCCCCTACCAAATTTCAAACATCAAACGCGACAGCGATAATTTGCCGTTAACTTATACACTTACGCCCTTCTCTCATTTCGCCCTTGGTGAACCAAAAATTGCAAAAGTTATTATTCATTTCTATCTGAATGAAGAGGCACTCTTGGGGGCTTATAATCGGGGCGAGATTGACGCGATCAACGCGATTGATTCTCTCACCGTTCGCGCCCTCGAAAAAAATGGTGCCCGCGTTTTGACCACTACTCTCCCGCGCGTCTTCGGCATCTTTTTCAACCAGAATCAGCAAAAACTTTTTACGCGACCGGAAGTTCGCGCCGCACTCGACGCGGCGGTTGATCGTCAAGCTCTGGTCGCGGAAGTTTTTAGTAATTATGCCAAGCCCCTCACTGGACCATTGCCACTCACTTTATTCCCGGAGGCAACTTCTAATCAAGCCACGACCAGTCCGGATGAAATTCTGAAGCGCGCCGGTTGGCAAAAAAATGTTACCAGTGGTAAATGGGAACTGCCGACCAAAAAGAAAGGCGAAGTTCCCCTCGCTTTGCGCTTCACCTTAACAACTTCCGACACACCAGAGCTCAAGGGGGTCGCCGAGTTGGTGAAGCAGAATTGGGAAGCGTTCGGTGCCACCGTTGATCTAAAAATCTTCGAATTGGGGGCGCTCAACGAGGTCATTATCCGACCGCGCGATTATGAGGCCCTCCTCTTCGGCGAAATTGTCGGCCGGAATCCTGATCTCTACTCCTTCTGGCACTCTGCTCAACGACTTGATCCGGGTCTCAATATTGCCCTCTACACCAACATCACAGTTGACAAAATTCTAGATGAGATTAAAGTGGCTAGTACAACTGACCGCCGGGCTTCGGCTTATCAAGCTTTCGACACCGAAATTCGGAAGGATAAGCCAGCGGTTTTCCTCTACGCCCCTGATTTCTTGTATCTCGTTCCCCGATCAGTGGAGGGTATTAATTTAGGAATTATTAACACACCAGCCGAACGTTTCTTAGGTATTTATAAATGGTATATTAAGACCGATAAAGTTTGGCCAATTTTCGTAAATGATTAAATAAAAAATGATGAGACCACCTCCTCGCCGACCACTACGACCGCGCGGCGACCAGTTAGAAAAGAAACCGATTCCCCCGCTCGCCCCGGGTGATATTCGTATTATTCCGCTCGGCGGGGTCGAAGAGATCGGCAAAAATATGACCGCCATTGAAATGGACGGCGATATTATGGTGATTGACATCGGCTTCGCCTTCCCCGACGAGAATACGCCCGGAGTTGATTTCATCATTCCCGACACCACTTATCTCGAAGCGAACCGCGCGCGCGTCAAAGGGGTCGTTATCACGCACGGCCACCTTGATCACACTGGCGGGATTTCTTATGTGATGCCGAAAATTGGCAATCCACCACTTTACACCAGGAACTTGACCGCCTTGATGATTAAAAAACGGCAAGAAGAATTTCCCCACCTCCCGCCCCTCGATATTATTGTCGTCGAAAAAGAGGAGCGAGTGAAGATTGGCAATTTCCGCGTCCACTTCTTCGGCGTCACGCACACCATTCCTGACTCGATGGGCGTAATTATTGAAACGCCTTACGGTCGGATTGTGAATCCGGGCGATTACAAACTCGACCTTGACACGGTAAACGGCAAACCGACGGAAGCGGAAGAAAAAGCTTATAGCATCTTCGATCAGGGCGAGACATTACTTTTGATGGCCGACTCGACCAACATTGAGAATCCGGGTTTCTCGCCACCCGAAAGTGAAGTGCACAAAAATCTTGAGACGATCATCAAGACCGTGAAGGGTCGGCTGATTATTGGAATGTTCGCCTCGCAATTTGAGCGAATTATTAAAGTCCTAGAAATTGTGGAACGTTTAGGCCGGAAGATTGTCATCGAAGGTCGAAGTATGAAAACCAATGTGGAAGTCGCCCAGCTCGCGGGGATGTTAAAAATAAAAAAGGAAACGATTGTTCCCGTTCAAGAAGTAGATCAATATCCGCCAGAAAAGATCGTGGTCTTGGCGACCGGTGCGCAAGGCGAAGAATTCGCGGCGCTAATGCGGATGGCGACTAAGCAACATAAATATTTCCAATTTAAAAAAGGCGACACCGTCCTTCTCTCCTCTTCCATTATTCCGGGGAACGAACGAACGGTGCAAAGATTGAAAGATAATATCGCGCGCCAAGGCGCGAAGATTGTTCACTACCGCACTTCCGAAGTTTATATTCACTCCTCCGGTCACGGTAATCGCGGTGAGATCGAGTGGTTGCATCGGAAGATCAAACCGCATTTCTTCATTCCGATTCACGGTCATCATCAGAAGCTCCACGTCCACGCCGATCTGGCGCTAGAACTCGGCATGCCGGAAAAAAATATTGTCATTCCCGATAACGGCATGGTGATTGATATCACGGCGAAAGGAACGAAAATGCACGCGCTTAAAGAGACCGTCTCAAGTCGGCTGGTGATGGTGGACGGTTCCGGCGCGGATAATGTAAAAGAAGTGGTGATTAAAGATCGGGTGATGCTCGCGCAAGAAGGCATCTTCGTTATCATTGCGATTATCAATCAGCAGACGGGTAAGGTGGTGAAGTCGCCCGACATCATCTCGCGCGGTTTCGTTTATCTGAAAGAATCTCAAGACTTACTCCACTATGTTCGCCTAATGGTTAAACGGAAAATTGAAGACGCGACCTCGCGAATGAATCCGATCAACTTCGATTATGTGAAAAATATTCTCCGTGAAGAAATCGGCAAATATCTCTACCAAAAAACCCACTCCCGCCCGCTCGTCCTCCCCGTCTTGATTGAGGTGTAGAGTGTATGCTATTTTAGAATTAGAAAGGAGATGATCAAAAATGGTCACAAAGAAAAGTAAGAGCGATGAAAAATCAGTCCCCCTGGTTCCACCTCAAACGACTGACGAGCAAGCGCGCCATTGGAAAATGCTAGATGACCAGGCAGCTAATAACGACGCTGAACGGGAAAGGATACGTGAACGAGAACTGGACAATGGTTAGTTGATGAACTGGTCAAGGCGCCGCCTTGACATGAGTGATGAGGAGGAGAAATTCGAGGGCGATCCGCCACGGTGGACCGCCCTTTATTTTTTTGTTTTTCAACTTATACCGTACTTACACGATCGGAGATGAATGGAATAATTTAGAATTTAATACAAAAATTATTTATTCAGGTATAATTGAGGGCACAATGACCCGCCATATATTTTTCGCTGGGTTCTCACTTACGCTTAGCGCCGCGCTCACTTATTATGTCAACTCCTCTTTCCTCGAGAGCCTCGTGGGAGAAAAGAAGATTGGTTTGATCTACGCGCTCTCGGCATTTACCACCCTAATAATGATTCTCTTTGTCCCGTCGCTAGGACGAAGTTACGGCCTACTAAAACCAATCCGCTGGTTTGGACTCATCTTCTTCGGCAGTATTCTCACGCTAGCGGTTAGTCAGACGCCCATTGTGCAAATCCTTGCTTTCGTCGCCATCCACGCAATGGTAGTTTCTTTAGGCTTGTGGCTCGACCTTTATTTAGAAACCCTCTCTTCAGACAGCCGGACGGGGCGGATCCGAGGCGGGTATCTCACCGCCATCAATACTGCCGTGCTTATCTCACCCTACTTAAGTGGCACCATCTTGGGACACTTCGGTAATTCTGGGGCTGATTATCGAATAATCTACGGGCTTTCTTGTCTAGCCACCCTGCCTTTCCTATATCAAATATTTTTTAAGCTCGCCCCTCAACCACTTCCTGCTACCATTTTTGGCTTACGGACTAAACTCCGCGACCGTAATCTGCGCAAAATTTTGGCCCTCGATTTCTTGCTCAATCTTTTCTACTTTTTTATGGTTATTTATCTCCCGCTTCACCTCATCCAAACGATCGGCTTCTCGTGGCAAAATGTTGGTTTAATTTTCACGATCATGCTTCTGCCATTTGTCTTAATTGAATATCCGCTTGGTTGGCTGGCGGATCAAAAATTTGGCGAGAAAGAAATTTTGAGCATCGGACTCGTTATCATTGCCATCTCCACCATTCCCCTTGCTTTCTTAACTAGTCAAAGTTTGGCCGTCTGGGCACTCCTTCTCTTCGCCACCCGCGTTGGCGCCGCCACGATTGAATCAATGAAGGAAACTTATTTATTTAAAAAAGTGACCGGTGGTGATATTGGCATCATCAGCTTGTCGCGACTAATGATTCCCTCGGCTTATCTCATCGGCTCCCTCGGGAGCATCATCTTCCTGCTTTTCTTCCCCACCCCCTATCTCTTCCTCCTTCTTAGCGTCCTTCTTCTTCTCGGCCTCTCCTTCTCGCTCACGCTCGAAGATACGAGATAAAGAAAGAATATGTGGATAAATAGGTTGACTTCCGATCCCGCTTTTGCTATACATAAAAGATTCTCACGAAAAAGACCCTTATGCGGTTCCGTCCGTATCGGGGGCTTTTTCTTTTTTACCGTTTACTGGATTTGCAAAATCGCCCTTTGCATAAACCAAGTTAAGAAATCAATATGATAAATAGCGCACGGTCGTGAATTATTTAGCATATCGCTTGAAAAATAAAAAGAGATAAAAAAAGCGGGGTCGTTGGTTTGACGATCCCCGCTTGGATACTTTGTCCAACACCGAGTGTTGGACATTTTCCTCACGCCACTTTTTTCTCTTTGAGATTCCAGCTCCGCAACATCCTCTGGCGAATCATCTTCGGCCGACTTTGTGAAGCATCAAGTGAATTTCCATCAGCCGCGACGACTATATCATGAAAAAGGGTGGGTTCAAGCCCAAGCCATTCTCGACAAAGAGTAATGGCAAACAAAGAAGAGTTTGAGTATACGGTCTTATGCTTCTTCTTTGCTTCTATTTCTCCGGCAAGATAGAGGGCAGTAATAGGACAACAATAGTAACGAACTAAGCGGGGTCTCCGATCTCGATAAGATCTAGGATAACGATGCCTCGGTCCGTAAAAACGGATCACTTGATGATCAAGGAACGGCCTCCACCTTTTTCTACCTTCTTTCGTCAAAACACGAAGGGCTCGGAAAAAACCGTCCAAATCCATCTTCTTGCTTGTCTTATCTCGTGACCTCATCGGTCATCTCCCTTCTGAATTCTGGTTAAAGTTCAAGGTCCAAACTATTTTTAATCATAGCCATCATTTATCTTTTGTCAACTTTTTTGCGACATCGCCCAGAGGGTGCAGAATTGGCAATCGGGTTGGTGACAACCGCGGTCGAGAAATTTGAGCGAGAGAATCTCGCTCGCGACTTGGCTAATCGTCACCGCGAGCGCTTCGGTGTCTTCATGAGTCACCGTAAAACACTCCCGCCGATATTTATTATTTGTCGGTTCGAGAAAATCTAACATCCCCTCGACCATTTTATATTTCCCATTATCCCAACGATCAAGCAGAAGTTTATAGAAAACAAGTTGGCGCCGATAGTCATCCGTCTTGCGCGGGCGACCGGTTTTATAATCCACGATGCGCACGGTGGTCTCATCCAGCGGTTCAATTTTATCAAGCTGACCAGTCAAACGGAGGCGTTGGCTCTGATGGCGGGAAACTGGATCAAGCAACACTCCACGAATCGAGAGCTCGTTGACCAGTGGCGTCACAAAAGTTTTTCGATAGTGATGATAATAACCAGTCAATGCTTTCGTCCCTCGTTCTAAGACAAGTTTCTGATCTAAAACTGATAATGGTTCGCAGGCTAAATGAGTTTGGAAAGATTTGAGAAGTAAATTTTTTCCAGACTTTTTATTTTTGCGATAAGCTTCGAAAAAATCAAACAACGCGCCGTGCATCGCCGTCCCGTAAATTAGACGACGATCTTTAACTTTAACCAACCGCAAAAGATTTTGGAAATAATAGCGGAGCGGACAGCGCAGATAATTATTAAGCCCCGTCGCCGAGAGTCCTTGCCGATGGAAAAGTTGGCGCAGATATTCGCGATGGCGGAGACCCAAACCGCGTTGTGGGCGAGGCAAGAAATCGTGGCGGGCAACTTTTTCTTCGATCGCCGGTAAATATTCCAGTAAACTTTTATCAATCTCTTCAATAAACTGACTGGGCAATTGCCGACGATCATTATCGCCCCGTTCCGAATAACTAATCGTCACGCCGTGTCGCGCCCGCGTCAGTGCCACATAGAAAAGTCGCCGTTCATCCTCTTCGCGATCATCAATCACGAGTGGCAGAGTGACGCCCCGAGTTGGCAAGAGAAAAAGATTATGTCGCCGGCGATTACCGAAATGACCGTCATAAGCTTTGATGAGATAAACATAATCCCATTCGAGCCCCTTGGCGCGATGAACCGTGGAAACTTGAATCCCATTCAATCCAATGGTGGTTGGCTTGCCGAGCGACGCGCCGTGAGTTGTGAGCGTCGCCAAATGTTCGAGAAATTGTTCAAGCGAATATTTCGGCTGTGTGGCAACTAATGACTTCAACTCATCAAAGAAACTATGCAGACGACTTAATTTCTCCACCGCTTGCGGGTGTTTGAGTAGGGCCGTAAGGAAACCGGACTCGTTCACCACCGCACCGAAAAGTTCTGGGAGATTCTGATTCCGGCTCATTTTCTGCCAGCGTTCGAGCGATTGATAAAACTGATAAATAATCGCGGGCTGTTTCAGCCCCAGCCGTTTCAAATTCTTGAAATCGCGAATTAGCCAATAGAGATTCATCCGTTTCGTTCGCACTTCTTCGCTCAAACGATAAAGATCGAGCGCCTCAAGACCGAAAAAATCGAAATGAAAAATAGTGATTAGATATTGATCATCGCCGAAATAGTGAATCGCCTTGAACAGCGTGATAAGTTTTTGAATATCAATGTCCGTCAGCACATCGGAATTCGTCGCCACTTGATAGGGCAAATTAGCGCGCTCTAATTCTTCAATGATCGCCGTCGCATCGCGATTGTCGCGATAAAGAATGGCTAATTCGGCTGGTGGCGTCCCCTGTTTAATCCGTGATTTTAATTCGCCAATAAGAAAGTCAAGTTCGTAAGTCGCATCGGGCGCGGTATAAATTCTAATTAGTTCTTTATTTTTTATCGGCTGATTTCGCGCTTTGGCCAATAGTTTAACTCGACTAGCTTCGGGAATTGACTGACTGGTAAGAATTACACTGCGCGCGGCGTCGAGAATTGCCTGCGTCGAACGATAATTGTCCGTCAAGGTAATCAAACGGGCCCGCGGATACAAGCGACGAAAATAATTGAAGTTATCCAACGACGCGCCTTGAAATTGAAAAATCGCCTGCTTGTCGTCACCAACAATAAAAATGTTTGGCGACTCGTGGAAACTGGCGAGTAATTCGAGCAAACGATTCTGGGATTGATTAGCGTCTTGATGTTCATCCGCCAAAAGATATTGATATTCTTCTTGCAACGACAAACGGAAATCTTCATCTTGCTCGACCACCCGAATCACTTCCATCACCATATCGCTGAAGTCATAAAGCTTTTTTTCTTTCAACGCTATTTCGTAACGACGATACAGAATTCCCAACTCGCGATTTTTGAAAAGTTGAGTTTGCTTCGAATGATACTTCCCGCGAATTTTACCAGCATACTTTCCTTTCTCGTGTCGAAGATCGGAAATATTTTCAAACTCGGTAATCATTCGATTAACAATTAAAGTGAAATCCCGCGGTGAAAGATTTTCCTTTTTCAATCGCTCAATCGCCTGCAACGCCGAGGTGAGATAATGATAGGGATCATTCCACGGCTTGAGGAAAGCGAGCCGACTCTGATTGATGACGCCTTCCATAATTTTCAGCTGATCCACTTGATTGGCCGGTCGCGCTCCGACGATACTCGGAAAATGTTCGGGATAACGATTAATCAGTTCATTGCAAAAACCGTGGAAGGTGTGAATCGCCACGCGATAAGCCCGACTGCCGATGATCTCCACCAGTCGCTCGCGCATCGAGTGCACGCCAGAATTGGTGAAGGTTAAGGCGAGAATACTATCCGGACTCGTGTCAGTGAGACGCAAGATGTTGGCAATGCGTAGCGTCAGCACTTGCGTTTTCCCCGTCCCCGGTCCCGCCACGACCATCACCGGTCCGTCAATTGTGTCGACGACCTCCCGCTGGGCGAGATTGAGTTGCTTATATAGTGCCTTGAATTTGGTCGATGTCATGCTCCCGATTATATGCTACAATCAAAAAATGCTCCACCAACAAATTAAAGAGGATGTGAAGAAGGCGATGCTGGAAAAGAATCCGCTGAAGTTGAATACGATTCGTGGGCTGGTCGCCGCTTGTACGAATGAATTAGTCGCGACCAAACGAAAACCGGATGTAATGTTGAAAGATAATGAAGTGATAGCGGTCATCCGTCGAGGCATGAAGCAACGACAAGATTCGATTGAACAATTCACCGCCGGTGGGCGGAAGGATTTAGTTAAACAAGAAACGACCGAATTGGAAATTCTAAAAACTTATCTTCCCCCCGAACTCTCGATTAAAGTAATTGAAAAATCCGTCCGCGCGAAAATGGCGGAATTAAAAATCAAGGATAAAAAAGACATCGGCAAACTCACCGGCGCCGTGATGAAAGACTTGAAAGGCGAAGCCGACGGCACGACCGTCAAGAAAGTGATTGAGAGTTTGCTGGGATAAAATTAATCAATCTCGTAGCGGAGAGTGACAGTGACGATGACATCTTGCGAGCCGGGTTCGATGGTTGGGGCGGGCAGAGGTGCATCCATCGCCGTGCTATCAAGCGACATCACTCGAGCGTTATAATACTTCTCATTGTAAGATTGTTCGCCTTCATCAATCCCGAGCAAGCGGCCAACGCTGAAACCGCCGGCCTTCGCGACAAGCTTCGCCTTCTCTCGCGCTTGAGCAATCGCCTTGGCACGCGCTTCATTCTCAACGGCGACGGGATCATCAATGGTGAAATTAAGTTGCGAAACATTATTCGCCCCCTTCTCGACGACACCCGAGAGAATCGCGCCAATCTTGGCGAAGTCTCGCACTTTCACCGCAACACTTTGCGTCACCGTATAACCGACAATCGAAGGCGGCGGACAAACAGTGTTTTTACCAAGCGAACGGTAAAGCACGGGGGCGCAATAAGTATTCTGATAACGGGGCGCAAGATTATACTGCTCGGTTTTGATATCTTTATCGGCGACCCCTTGATCTTTCAAGAAAGAATTAATTTTGTTGCCACGCTCGGTGTTGTCATGATTAAGCGTCGCAATATCCGTCCCCCCTTCATTAATAATACTAAACGAAAACATTGCCACATCCGGTCGCGCCACCACTTTGCCCTCACCAGTCACTGCGAAACTGCGGAAAGCCGAGGGCTGGATCGAACGAGAATAAGTCCGCGCCAAACTCCAAATCGAACCGCCAACGAGAAGCACGGCAATAATAATCGCCCAACCGAGAAATATCTTTATTTTATCTGAAGCCATATAAAATAATATTTATTAAGTTAATAATATCTCATCATACGCTAAAACCAACTAATTTACCACCCCTAGCGCCACCATTTCTTGGCCCGGGCGAGAGATGGTCTCATCGGTGTAGCCGAGTACTATCGCGTTTTGGTTGGCAAATAATTCTTCCCCGCCTTCAATCCGAGCAATCAAATCCCCTTTTTTAATCACCTGCCCGGGCTCAACCAACATTTGGATGGGACCGGAAATTATCGGCTTGGGTTCATCGGAATAATTAAATATTTTACCCGTCGATCCAACACTCGATGTTGGAGTATCATTAACATCGAGTGTTTTATTTTCGGCAATTAAACCAAAATGACAAAGAATCCGCAAAATTGCGTTAACACCAATTCTGACATTCTTCTCATCCACAATATAAGCGCCGCCGAGTTCGAGTGTTAGCGCGGGAATACCGATTTTTGTTAAACTGCCAGAGAGTGTCTGATTTAAAGTTTTGCTAATTTCTTGCACTGTCACCAAGCCAGCCGAAAGAGCCATTCGGCTCAACCGAGCATGAAAATCGGGCAACATACTATTCCGATCATCGATTAGAGTGTAGGGAATAGAATTAATCCAATCATTATGAAGATCGAGAACCAAATCCGGTTTCGTTTCGATAATTGTTTGCCAAACATTGTGTACAATTTTTTGACCTAATGTGCCATCAACTTGTCCGGGAAACAAACGATTAAGATCCTCACCGGTCTCCGGCAATTCTCTAACTTTTTTATCCGCGCCGGTCTCGTTGACTAGGGGCAAAGCGTGTAAAGAACCTTTAACCAATTCCACCTTTTCTAATTCGGCAAATAATTTTTTGATTACGGCACCACCACCCGGTTCATCACCGTGAAGCGTGCCTGTGAGCCAAACCACTGGTCCATCAACCTTAGATTTTTTTTCTAGATAGGTCATAACACAATTTTTTCACCAACCCCGGGCCTTCGTAAATCAGGCCGGTGATTAGCTGAATCAAATCCGCGCCGGCCGAGAATTTGGCTTGTGCATCGGCCGGTGACATCACACCGCCACAACCGATAATGGTGAATTTTTTACCATAGTGCTCACGCGTTTGCCGAATTAAAGAAGTGGACAAATCGCGACACGGCTTGCCACTTAGACCGCCAACATATTGCGCCGGCGCTTCATCGCGAAAGTCGAGCGCCGAATAATCTTTATTCAAATTACCGATAATTACACCGGCCAAATTATAATCAGCGATTACCTGCAAAAGATTATTAAAATCTGCCCACAGCAAATTGATCGGCATCTTCACATAAATCGGTTTCGCACACGGAATCTTTTTCACCGCTTCTAATAATTTTTTGAGTAAGACTGATGTGGTGAAAGTCTCACCGCCGAAAGCGTTGGGGCAAGAAATATTCAAAGTGTAATAATCGCCGACCTTATGCGCGAGACAATGTTTGAGACTGGCGCAATAATCTTCTATTCCCGCTTCCACCTCGGCCGCTTGAGTATCGTTAGTCCGCGCTAAGCTAATCCCAACAACAAAATCTGGCGTTCGCGTTCGCTTCTCCAAACGCGCGACAATCACCTCGACGCCTTCATTGCGTAAACCTTTGCTAACCAAAATGCTTCGCGAGTGAGGCAAGCGCCGCAGGCGCGGTGGCGGATTACCCTCACACAGTCGCGCTGTCACCGAACCGACTTCCGCTCCACCCAAACCGATCGCTGGTAAAATTTGCGTCAAGCGCGCGTTGTAATCAAAACCAGCCGACAAAATAAACGGCGTCCGATAAGTATTGCCATCTACTGTCCGGCTAATATCCGGTCCGCGATAATTGTAAATAGCGCTCACCGCTGACCGCGTCAGCGAATTACTTCCCAGCCACTCACCCAACGAAGTCATCCAGTTGTGAACTCGCTCTGGATCAAAACGAAAAAGAATCGGCTTGAGTATTTTTGAATACAATTTAATAATTTAATCGCGAGATAAAAATTGATCGAGACCCCAATATCGCCCCGCCCGAATACTGGCAAAAGAGAGAAGCAAAAGCGCGTAGACAATGTGTTCATCCACGAGCCAAGCGTGGGCGTTAGGATAAGGGAAGGGACCAGCGGCAAAATAATAAAGAAGCATCAGCGCCACGCCAAGCAACGAACTTAAGCGCACAAACAAACCGAGAATCAACGAAAGACCGAGAATCGTCAAGCCCCACTCATTGAGAAAATTAACGATCGGCAAAATCGTTGGATTCAGAAACAATTGATAAAAATTAGGAAAAGTTTTTGCCACCCCAATATAACCCGCCGCCGACCAAGTCGAATCGAGCACTTTAGTAATCCCAGCGTAGAAAAACAAAATACCAAGCGCCACCCGCGTTAATAATAATGTCACCCGCGCCGACAAATTTAAGCTATTCATATACCGACTATTATAATCCAAAACTAGTTTCGTTGCGAGCCACATATCCAAAATCCTTGACTTTTAAACCCAGTTATGATAACCTTATGGGCAGAATCGTGAGGTAAGTCAGAATCGCGTGATTCTCAGCTGAACCTTAAATTGAACGAGAAACGAAAACAAGGAGACCGAAAATGTATGAGGTACAGAGACGCATTCTCATTCTCAACGCCATGGAAGTGCAAATACACGCGTTGAGGGGAATCGTAGCGGCGGCAAATGTAGTTGTTGATGCACCAGGGACAACAAAATTTGAAGAGGAGGAATCATTCGCGCGGGATCTGATCATGGTAGGAAGGGGTGTTGTTAGTATGCTCCAGAAATGTGAGGCCCAAAAATAGCGAAAACCCCCAGTGTTGACACAAACAAAGCGCACGGCCTTCATGGGTAGGTGCGCTTTTTTCTTTGCCAAATTTCCCAAAGTTTGTCTATACCATAAAAAACACGGTCGTAGAATTTATGAGATACTAAAAAATCAAGTGGTTTTAAGTTATCGGCGCGAGCGGGCGCGGTCTATCTCGGTCAGATATTGTTTGCGGAGGCGGACACTCTTCGGTGTGATTTCTAAATATTCATCTTCCGCCATCGTCTCGAGCCCGCGTTCGATACTCAACTCGAAAGGTGGAACGAGATCAATCGCTTCATCCAAACCGGACGCGCGCATATTGCTTAACTGTTTGCCCTTGGTCGGATTGACCGTCATTTCTTCGCCCTTCGCGGTATTGCCAATCACCATTCCCTCATACACTTCAGTGGTCGGCGCGATGTAGAGCACTCCGCGATCTTGCAAATTCCAAAGCGCGAAACCGAGCGCCTTGCCCCCCGCCATCGAGATCATCGAGCCCACGGCGCGCCGACGAATCTCCCCGGCGTAAGGACGGAAACCGAGCACGCGTGAGGATATAATCCCCTCGCCCTTAGTATCAATTACAAATTGGTTTCGATAACCAAGCAAGCCACGGGTCGGTCCGACGAAAGTGAGCCGAAGAATTTCACCCGTCGGCCGAATATCTTGCACCACAAAACTGCGCAAACCCAATCGTTCAATAATTGTGCCTTGATATTCACTCGGCGTATCCACAATCACTTCTTCAAACGGTTCTTGCTTCACCCCATCCACTTCGCGAATAATGACTTGCGGTTGCGATACCTGCACTTCATAACCTTCGCGACGAATTGTCTCAAGCAAAATCGCGATGTGAAGTTCACCCCGACCATAGACGCGAAAACGCTCCGTGGAATTAAAATCAATTCGCAGACCAACATTAACTTCGAGCTCGCGCTCGAGGCGCTCGCGCAATTGTCGGGAGGTCACATATTTTCCCTCTTGCCCCGCGAATGGAGAATCATTAACAAAAAAATCAAGGACAATCGTTGGCTCGTCAATCGCGATGGCGGGTAAGGGTTGAGCGTCGGGGTTAGTCGTCACGGTCTCACCGATGTCAATGTCTGATAGGCCAGCGATGAGCACAATGTCACCAGCTTGGGCTTCGTCGGTCCCTACTCGTTGCAAACCACTGAAAGTAAAAATTTTAGTCAGTTGACCAGTACGCGTCGCGCCGTCGGGCTTCTTGACCCAAACCTTCGCCCCCGCTTTTACCACCCCTTCATAAACCCGCGCGACTGCGAGCCGACCGAGGAAATTATCGTAAGCGAGATTAAAAGGTTGAAGTCGGAGTGGTTGGTCAGCCGTTGAGTTAAACGAAGCAACAGGCACATATTCGAGAATCACATCCAGTAGCGGAGTGAGATCAGTGGACTCATCCGTGAGTGCGCGTTTGGCAATACCGGTTCGGCCAACCGCGTAAACCACCGGGAAATCAGCTTGCATATCAGTCGCACCAAGCTCGAAGAAAAGTTCCAACACTTCCTCATGACAGCGCGCCGGATCGGCGGCCGGTTTATCAATTTTATTAATCACGACGATTGGTTTCAATCCAAGCTCAAGTGATTTTTTCAAAACGAAACGAGTTTGAGGCATCGGTCCCTCTTGGGCATCCACAACGAGCAACACCGCATCCACCGACCGCAGGACTCGCTCTACTTCCGAGCCGAAGTCGGCGTGACCGGGCGTATCCACAATATTTATTTTTGTCCCCTTGTAGGTAACCGCGGCATTCTTGGCATAGATCGTAATCCCGCGTTCTTGCTCCAACGCGTTCGAATCCATCGTTACCCCTTCGCCCACCGCTTGTGTCTGGCGCAATAAAGCATCGGTCAAGGTGGTCTTGCCGTGGTCCACATGAGCGATAATCGCGATATTTCTAATTTCCATAATAAAAATTATGTTTTTGAAAATTTATTTATAAACATCTTTTCTGTGACCAATTTTCAAAATAACAATCGAGTCATCTTGAACATCAAATAAAATTCTATAGTCACCAGCCCGGAAACGAAAAGACCCAAAATGAAAATCCTGTAATTTATCGGCGAAACGAAGTGGGTTTGATTGTGAAGTATAAAGAATTAGCTTCTCGTTAATTCGTTTCTGAATATTCTTGTCGAGTTTTTTAAGCTGACGAAAAACTGAAGGAGCGAAAACAATCCTCATGTTTATAAGCGTAAATGTTCCAAGGCTTTCTCCATAGTAACAAATTTGCCCTCACGGACTTCTTGGCGAGCGCGAGCGATATCTTTGGGCAGTTTTTTGGATTGCGCCATCTGAAGATCTTCTCTCATTCGTTCATATTCCTCGATCGGCAAAACTACCACGCCTTTTTGCTTGGCCACTCGCTCAAGAGAAAGAGTAATATTCCCTGATGCCATGGGTTCTATCTTATCACACTTAGTTTTTTATTTCAAGCCGTTCATGTCAAGGCACCGCCTTGCCAATGGTCACGCCTTGCCAATGGTCAACGCATCTCGTTTGTTATTAATTGGGCACATAAAAAACCACGCTATAAGTTTCGCTCTGACAACAACTTGCTATCGGAACACTGACAGTTCAATATATCGGGAGTAATGAAACCAGAACACTTTGGTCAATTAATGAGACAATATTTGTCGCCGATTTATAATTTTGCCTATCGGCTGACTAATAGCGCCGATTTGGCTAATGATATTACTCAAGAAACCTTTATCAAAGTGTGGCAGAACCTCAAACAATTTAATGAGGCTAAAAGCTTCAAACCATGGCTCTTCACGATTGCTCGCCACACGGCGATTGATTGGTTGCGAAAACGTAAAATGATTCCTTTCTCTGATTTGAGAAACCAAGAAGACGGGGGAAATAATTTTGAGAATAATATTCCTGACGAGCTTCCTCTGCCTGATGAATTATTCCGGCGAGCGGAACTCATTTCCCTTCTCGAACAGGCGCTCGCTGAACTGCCGATCAACGATCGAACAATTATTCTCCTACATCAAACCGAAAAGCTAACTTTCGCCGAAATCGCCGAGATTCTTAATCAGCCCATGAACACGGTCAAGAGCCGTTATCGCCGGGCGCGCGTGGCTCTTCGACAATTTTTGATAATTGCACCAAAATAGTCATCGCTCTCGTATACTTGATATGGATCAAATATTTAAACACTTGAAGATCATCGCGCCACCGAGTAATCTCGAGCGAATAATTTTGACCCGCGTGAGCTTTATTGTCCGACGACGATTTGCTTTTCGCGGACTCCTCGCTTTGGGAGCGTTCAGTGGCGTCATTTGGTCTTTGCCCTTAATCGGTGTGGCAATTACTGAATCAGGTTTTTATTCTTATCTTTCTCTTTTTATTTCGGACAGTGGTTTGGCTTTAACTTACTGGCGAGAACTCTCGCTCACCCTCGTTGAATCAATCCCGCTTTTCACTCTAATCATCTTTTTTGGTTTAGTCACTTTCTTCTTCTGGATCATCCCTCGAGTGGTTGATGACGCGCAATTGGTTTTATCACCAGTTAATTAATCAACTAATTATGAACTACAAAGATTCAACGCAATCAAAAAAGTTTCGGGGTATCGTGATTGGTTTTGGCATCGCCACTTTTACTCTTTTAGTTTTTCGAGCGGGGATTGTGGTTGGTTATCGGAAAGCTCATTTCTCGGCTCGGCTCGGTGATAATTACTCCCGTGCTTTTGGCAATCGACCAACGGACTTTCCTTTTGGGATGATGGCGAGTGACCTGCCGGGCGGACATGGCACCGTGGGGAAAATTGTCGGAATCACCTTACCAACCTTCGTCGTCGCGAGTCCTGATAATGTCGAGAAAATCGTTTTGATCAAAGCGGATACGATCATTCGCCGTTGGCGTGATACGATCGCTTCTTCTTCACTCATTATCAACGATTCTGTCGTCGTTTTAGGAACGCCTAATGACCAGGGCGAAATCGAAGCGCGATTAATCCGAACTATAAAATGAAAAAATATTTTCAAGCCCATAAGTTTATCAGTACGCTAATTATTTTGGTGCTAATCGTGGCTGGTTGGCGAATCGTGAGAGCTTGGAGTGGAACTGGAAACGAAACAAGATATGTGTTTGCCAAAGTGGAACGCGGGGATCTCATTTCTTCGGTCACCGGCACGGGGCAAGTCTCGACCTCCAATCAAATTGAGTTGAAAAGTAAGGTCTCGGGTGATGTGGTTTACATTGGAGCGGTTAATGGTCAAGCGGTCGGCGTCGGCGCGCTAATTGTGAAGCTCGATGATCGCGACGCGCAAAAAGCCGTTCGGGATGCCGAAGTTAATTTGGCCAGCACGAAATTAGCTTTAGAAAAGACCAAACTGCAACAAGACCAACAATTGCGCGGTGATATCCTAAATAAAAATTACGAAGATGGTCTGGCTATTTTAGCCAATCTCTACGGCGAGTTTGCCACCACTTTGGATGCTTTGGACAAAATTTTCTTCGACACTGACTTGTCAGACAATCAAGACAAAAATAATATCGAGTATTATGCAAATTACAACAAAGCTTTCGCCGATGTGCCTCAACACCTCGAACAATTATATCAGGCGACTAAAGTGTTATATCAACAAAGTCTGGCTGATTATCAATTGGCGAAAAGAGGTAGTGGCAACGATCGTGCCGAGGCGATTCAAAGTGCCTATGACTTAACAGTTAAAACCGCCGAGCTGATTAAGACCGGCCGAGATGTTGTCCGTAATCTGGAGGATCGTCTGACTGACTCGGGTGCCGTTCACACTAAACAAACAACCATCACCAGTCATTCAACCGATCTTACTACTTATGCGACGGCGATCGATGATTATTTAAAAGATTTACTTATCATCAATAATACAATCAACAGCCAACGCGACACTGTGGAAACATACCCACTTGATAGCCAAGCCCAAGAATTGACGATTAAACAACGGGAGAATTCACTCCTAGATGCTCGAGAAAACCTCGCTGACTATTCCATCCGTGCGCCATTCAGTGGATTAATTACCAAACTAGATATTAAGAAGACCGATTCGGTGAGCAACGGCACAATTATTGGCACGCTTGTCACCAGACAAAAAATTGCGGAGATTTCTCTCAACGAAGTGGACGCCGTGAAAATTAAAGTTGGTAATAAAGTCACCCTCACTTTCGACGCCGTGGAAGGTTTAAGCCTCACGGGCGTGGTTCAAGAAATAGATTTACTTGGCACCATTACGCAAGGTGTCGTTACTTACAATGTTAAAATTAGTTTTGACCTTCAGCCCAGTGGCAATGAACAGGTCAAACCCGGCATGAGCGCGAGCGCCGAGATTATCACGGAAGTTAAACAAAATATTCTGACGGTGCCCAACAGCGCAGTTAAAGTTAGTGGCCAAACAAATTATGTGGAAATGTTTGATCAGCCACGTTTATCTTCACTCACTCCACCCCGCCGACAATCAGTCGAGATCGGCGTTGCCAATGACGATAGTACGGAAATTACGAGCGGGTTGAAAGAAGGCGACGAGATCGTGATTCGGACCATTACGGCTCAAACGACACCGACGACTAGCGCCGCGCCGAGCATCTTCGGTGGAAGCGGTAACCGACGCTGATTAAAAGTATCAACTATGATCGAGATAAAGAATATTACTAAGACCTATCGCGACGGCGACATTAGTTTCCAAGCTCTCGACAATGTTAGTTTTCAAATCAAGGATGGAGAATTCGTCGCGATTATGGGACCGTCCGGCTCGGGCAAATCAACCTTGATGCATATTCTCGGCGCGCTCGATACGCCCACCAGCGGTACTTATTTGCTCGATGGTCAAGATGTTTCCACGCTCTCGGATAATGAACTCGCCGACATTCGCCAAGATAAAATTGGCTTCGTCTTCCAATCATTCAATCTCTTGCCAAGAACCACCGTGTTGCGTAATGTGATGTTGCCCTTGATCTATGAAGGTGTACGGGGCGAGGAGCGGAAGCGACGAGCCGAGGTCGCCCTACGGGCGGCGGGACTCGATGCGACACATTGGTCTCATCTCTCTAATCAATTGTCCGGCGGTCAAATCCAGCGGGTGGCGATCGCGCGGGCGCTTGTTAACAATCCAACCCTCATCCTCGCCGATGAACCGACGGGAAATCTTGATTCGAAAACCGGCGAGATTGTCTTAAGTACTTTCCAAAAATTAAATACTGAACACGGTCGCACGATCGTCCTCATCACTCATGAACGCGAGGTCGCCGAATATGCCAAACGAATTATTTTTATTAAAGATGGTACCCTCGTCAAACAATTATGAACCCTTTTGACTTGCTTCAAGAAACTTATCTCTCCCTCTCGGCCAACAAAGTTCGGTCCGCCTTAACAATTCTCGGCATCGTCATCGGTATCAGTTCGGTGATCGCGATGGTCTCGATCGGCCAGGGCGCCAAAGCGCAAATTCAATCGAGCATCGAAGGTCTCGGTTCGAATCTGCTAACTATCTTGCCGGGAGTAGTTCAACCCGGTCGAGGGATTGTCTCTTCGGGTCGAGGGTCGGCGCAAACATTGGAAAATAAAGACCTCCCGGTTCTTGATTCAATTGAGGGGATTGAATCAGTCTCACCTGAACTCTCGCGCCGTTTCCAAATCACCGCCGGCACGGGCAACAACACCAACACGACCGTCAACGGCGTTCTGCCGACTTACGCCTCAGTTCGTAACTTAACAATCGCCGAGGGTACCTTCATCAGTGAGAGTAATATCCACAGTCTCGGCCGACAAGTGGTACTCGGCGCGACTGTTGCCACCGATCTTTTCGGTGACACTCCCCCGCTCGGTAAAACAATTAAAATTAATAAAACTAATTTCCGAATCGTTGGTCTTCTAACCAAGAAGGGTGGCGCGGGTTTCTCGGGTCCCGACGATATGGTCATCGTGCCTCTGACCACGATGCAGAAAATTTTGGCGGGCGTGGATTATTTATCCACCATCTCCATCAGCGTCACCGATAAAAATCGGATGAATGAAGTCCGCGACGCGGTGAGTGACGCCTTGCTTACTCGCCATCGGGTGGCCGAGGCCGACTTCTCAATTATTTCCCAAGAAGATATTCTCGGCACCTTGTCGCAAGTGGTGGACACCTTCACCATCTTCCTCGCTTCGATCGCCGGCATCTCGCTCGTTGTCGGCGGGATTGGGATTATGAATATGATGCTCACCACTGTCACCGAACGCACGCGAGAGATCGGTTTGCGTAAAGCGATTGGCGCGAAGCGCCGAGACATCAATCGGCAATTCTTAGTCGAAGCGGTCGCCTTAACCTTCATCGGTGGGTTTTTGGGAGTTATTCTCGGCTGGCTGATCGCCGCAACCGTCACTTATCTCGGCTTGATTCAAACCCAAGTATCTCTAATGTCCGTCCTCTTGGCCTTCGGCGTCTCCACCGCCATTGGCATTATCTTCGGCTATTATCCCGCCCAACGCGCCGCTCGACTAAATCCAATCGATGCGCTAAGATATGAATAATTATTAGTTAAGGAAAAATAATTTTTATGAAGAAAATAATTGTTCTGGTTATCGTTATCCTGTTCGTTGGCTTCTTTTGGTTCAAAGGGCAAGACACTATCGCGCCAACACCAGTACCAACCGAAGGGACGCTCACCACGGCACCCGCGCCAGTCGTCCCAACCACAGCCGTCAAAGAGTTCACGGTCATTGGCAGTAACTTCACCTTCACACCCAACACGATAGAAGTGAAGCCGGGCGACACAGTTAAAATCACTTTCCAAAGTGCGACCGGTTTCCACGACCTAACCCTTGACGAATTTGCGGTCGCGACTAAACAACTTAAGGCCGGCGAATCGGAAACGGTACAATTTGTCGCCGATAAAACCGGCTCGTTCGAATACTACTGTTCCGTCGGCAATCACCGCGCGATGGGAATGAAGGGTACCCTGACGGTGAAATAATCTTACGGGGTTGACTTTCAGACCCAATTATAATAACCTAATGGGCAGAGGCAGAATCGTAAGGCAAGTCGAGATCGCGTGATTCTTGACGAGATTTTGAAGGAAATTAAAAAAGGAGAATGGGCATGTTACTTGTGGGTCTTCTGGTGGTTTCGATTGGTTCTTCCATGCTTGGCGCCAGTATTGAACATGATAGTCTAATGAAACGATACCCTCATTTCGACTGGAGGGAAGGTGCTGGGTATAGCCCATTTATGTTTTGGTTCGGAGTACTCGGTATTTTTGCGGGAGTATTTGTTGCCTTCATTCCTCAATTGTTTAACTAACTGGAAGTGGACGAGTGGCTTAGTATAAAGCGCACGACCTTCGCGGGTCCGTGCGCTTTTTTCTTTACTCTTTAATTTCTACTCTTAAACTATTTACGGTCGTAAAAATCTTAAGAGTTAACTTTTTATTGATTATAGTATAGGATAACTGAATGAGAATTAATCGTTATCTGGCACTCAAAAAATACGCCACCCGTCGCGGGGCGGATAAGTTGATCGAGGTGGGGTTGGTAACGATCAACGGCCGGGTGGCGAAAATCGGTGAGACGGTCACCGAAACTGATTGGGTGGAAGTGAGGCAAGCGAAAAAACCGAAAACTTACACTTATCTCGCCTATCACAAACCGTGTGGTGAAGTGACCAGTTCACCACTGCCCGGACTCTTCCCCATCGGCCGACTCGACAAAGATTCCAGTGGTTTGCTTCTCCTCACTGACGATGGCCGAATCACTGATCGCCTCCTCAATCCCGAGCATACTCACGAGAAAGAATATGTCGTGACCGCGAGAGAACCATTGCGCTCAAACTTCGCTCGACAAATGTCGGGCGGGGTTCTCATCGGTGATTACACAACCCGACCCTGCCAAGTGGAAACAATTAACGATTACACTTTCCGAATTATTTTAACCGAGGGCAAAAAACATCAAATCAGACAAATGTGTTCGGCGCTAAGCGTGACGGTCACCGATCTAACTCGCACGCGCATTATGAATCTTCGACTCGGTCACCTTACCGCGGGCACCCATCGTCCCCTCACCGCGCCGGAATTATCCACCCTTCTCAAAAGTCTCGGGTTGTGAGTAAAAACATTTAAAATCCGTTAAGCGCGTTAGTATAATTGCTCAAGAACGACGGGATGACAAAAGCCAGAGCAATTAATGGCAGAACCAAACCAAGAATCGTCACCCAGATAATGACGAGAAAATATTTTCGTGTTTTCTCTACTGACCGATAAATCGTGTCCAGTTTGATCTCTTGTTCCGCCAACTTTTTTTGTATTTCTTGATCCATCACTAGATTATAGCGCCTTTTCTAAGTTTTGGCTTTGAGTCGTTTTCGACTTTCCGATGTTTGCAGATAATTTTTTGGGGAAACCACACTTCGGCCAATTTCTTTTTCGGTTTGTTTTCGGGCATTGCCCGCCACCCTTCCCCCTCTCTCGGCCACTTGTTTATTTTTTACAAAAGTATCTGGCTTTTCTTGTTGCGAAATTTCAGTGGTCACCCGCTCGCCTAGCATATTGAAAATCAATTCCAAGTCATCCATATGGTCACGCAAATTTTGCCGTTTCAGTCCTTTCAGCTTTTTATATTCACTCGGAGTGACACCGAAGGTAGCTTTGGAAATTTCGGCGGTCAAAATTTCATATTCTTTTTGTTCTTTGACACCCCGTTTTTGCCATTCATCCGTTAATTCTTCACGAATCACAATCCCGCGCATTCTTTTTTCTATCCAGCTTTCAGAATAACCCTTAAGTTTATAGAGCAGTTTGGTTCTTTTAGCAGCCAACTCTGGGTCTTCAATTTCTTGCACTCGTTCATAGCCGACCTTAGCCAACCAAAGTTTGAACGGTTCAGCTTTAGGGGATGGGATGGATTGGATAATGCGGAAAATACCTTCGGTGTTGGCGCAATCGGTTTCATAATTTTTGCCGTCAGAGGCCGGTAATTTCAGTTGGTGACAAAATGTCACCAACTCACTTCCCTCTTCTCTTAACCTTTGAACGAGCTTATTCCAATATTTTCTAGCCGTATAATCATTTTCTTGATCAGTTAATGCTTGGACCACATCCACCACCGAAAACCACCATTGGTTTTTATAAATAGTTTTTCTAATTTCCCTTCCCTTAAACAAAGTAATCTTTGTCGTTTCCATAACTAATTATAGCACTTTTTTGCCTTCCCCTACGCGAGGAAACCGCCAGCTTGAATCTCCCATAATTTTTTATACAAACCGCCGGTGTGAGACAACAACTCTTGATGCGTCCCGGTAGAAACAACCTGACCATCTTCCACCACCACGATGCGATCCATTTTCATTATCGTCGAGAGACGATGAGCGATCACAATTACGGTTTTCCCTTCCATCAATTGTCGAAGCGCATCTTGAATCAAGGCTTCAGATTCCGAATCAAGGCTAGAGGTCGCTTCATCGAGTACAAGAATAGGGGCGTTCTTAAGAATCGCGCGTGCAATCGCCACTCGTTGACGTTCTCCGCCAGATAATTTGACTCCCCGCTCGCCCACATAAGTGTTAAAGCCTTCCGGATATTGGCTAATAAATTCGTAGCAATGCGCTTTCTTCGCCGCCTCAATTACTTCCTCATCGGTCGCCCCGCGTTTGCCATATCTGATATTCTCCATCAGCGAGCGATGAAATAAAATTGGTTCTTGCGGGACTAACGAGATGGCCTCGCGCAAACTCTCTTGAGTAACAGCCGAAATATTTTGCTGATCAACATAAACTCCCCCACTTTCCACATCAAAAAACCGAAAAAGTAATTTAATAATCGTCGTCTTGCCGGCGCCCGACGGACCGACTAAAGCCACCTTTTCTCGACTATTGATAAGCAAATTAAAATCTTTGAGCACCGCTCGAGTTTGGCGAAAACTGAAAATAACCTCGCGAAATTCCACCTGCCCAAGACTCACCTTAAGCCTCGGCGCGTTTGGTTTATTGATAATCTCGTGCGGTCGATTCATTATCTCCACCATCTCAGTCGCATCAGCAAAAGCTTCATACATGTGACGAATAACCCCGCCCAGATTCCATAATTTATCAAAGGCATTAATTAAATAAGCTTGGATCAAAGCGAAATCACCGATGGTAATCAAACCATCCCGCCAAAAAATAATCCCCAAATAAATAAGGACGATTTCGATGCCAATCATAAATAGACCTTGAATCATGTTGACCAACTCATCGAGACGCCAAGTCGTCAGCCGTAGATGCATCAAGGAATCGACAACACACTGAAAAATTGAAAGCTCTTCTTTAATCCCCGTAAAAAGCTTGACCGTGGTGTCGTTAGTCACCGAGTCCGAAAGTACGCCGGTCATTTCTGAATCTTTTTCCGCCGTAAGAATGTTATATTTCAGTTTCCAGCGCGCGATAATAAACTGGATGGTCATTAGAATAATTACCCAAATCAGAAAAACTGCTCCTAACCAAAAACTGCGGTAAAAAAGAACGATCAAAATTCCGGTCAGAGAAACCACGAGGGGCAAGAGATCGTAGGTGACTCGATCAGCAAATTGTTCGAAGGCGCGGGAGAGACGGTTGATTTTACGCACCAATGATCCCGCAAAGTTATTTACAAAAAAAGTGTAAGAATGACCAAGTAGGTAAGTGAAGGCGGTTTGAGTTAAATCTCTCATCACCCGAGGTTGTAAATAAACATTAGCAAATTGCCCAATTCGCCGAGCGAGCCAGCTGATAAATTGTAAAATTAAAATCGAGAAAAGAATCGAGAAAAGGATCTCCGCCACCGCATTAGTCGGGACCGCCGCTGAAGCCAGAACATCGAAAAGACGCTTGTAATATAGCGGGATTATAATTCCCCCCACCGAGACGCTGGCGGTAAAAAATAAAGACAGAAACAACGCCAATTTATACCGCGCTGAATGACGCCAAAATATTTTCAGCACCGGCCTAATAACTAATTTTCTTTGACTCATTTTTTGAAGTTATTAAAAATTAACTAACCTGCCACGCCTTCAGCCAATCGAGGGGGTAGAGAAGCATCACGATATTGATCAGGAGATTATCACGAATAAAATACGCCAGCATTATTTCGAAAGTGATGATGAGTGCGATGGAGAGTGACACACGAATTCGCGACGCGAGGAAAAAACCAATCATCATCGCCAGAATATCGGAAACTGAATTGATGACACTATCGCCGAAATAATCGAGTGAGATTGTCACTTCCCGATAACGGTTAATGATGAAATCAGAATTTTCAAGAATTTCCCAAGCCCCCTCAAGCGTGATCGCCATCAAGAGACGGAGTGGGACCGGCAAACGCGGAAACAGTAACTTGAATAGAAGATAGAAGGCAAAACCATGAACAATGTGAGTGAACGAATACCAATCCGAGAGGTGTTGAGAATTCTCGGAACTAAAAACGACACCATGCCAAAGTCGGACAAATCCGCACTTACACCACGGCACTTGTCCCATCAAGTAGAGAATAAGAGCCGTTAGTGAAACTAGTCCAATGCTGATCAATACATAGTATCGAGGTGAAATTCTTCGATCCATTACTAAATCATAGCATTTCCTGACAAAATTAAAAAAATACCCCGCCGTGACTTAGTCAGAGGGCGGGGCTTTTTACTCAAGACGCGATCGGCGGAATCACAGATGAATCAGATGGTATGGATGGTACGGGAGATGATGCTTGCTGATTCTCGCACTTGATCGCATCATAAACTTCTTTACGATGGACTTGGATATGTCGGGGAGCGTTGATACCGAGACGCACTTTGTCGCCTCTGATATCAACGATGGTAATTTCCACATCATCCCCAATCATAATGGTCTCATCGCGTTGCCTTGAAAGAACTAACACGGTTCACCCCTTTCTGGGATTCCATTCCCAAGAATTCCTAAGAACCATCCTCTTTCGAAAGTAGCAAATAATCAATATTTTGTCAAAAATTTTTCCCTAAATCCAGTATTTCATCAATTCTGATTTGGGCGACAAATTCGGGCACATGCGAAACGAGAATCATTGCTCCTTGATATTTATCGAGCGCCGACGCGATTAACGGCAGGTGACGGAAGTTGATGTGGTTGGTTGGCTCGTCGAGAATGAGCAAACCGGGGCGTTCCAAAACCAGTCGCGCGAAAGCCACCAACCCTTTCTGCCCTTCCGAGAGACAGCCGATCTTACTCTTGATTACTTCACCATTAATCAAGAAGCCGGCGGCGATGCTCCGCATCGCCTGGTCACTCTTATCCGCCATCACCGCCATTAAAGATTCATAAACGGTGTCGTCGAAATTAAGGGTGGAAAAATCTTGGCGATAATAACCAACTCTCACTCCCGTCGCGATCATCGCGCCTTTAGCTTTTCCGCGCACCACGGCTTCGAGTAAAGTACTCTTGCCAATACCATTAGGTCCAGCGAGTAAAAGATGTTGCCCCCGCCGAAGTGAGACGCCAGAAATATTTATCACCTCACCGACCAAATCATCCTGAACCGGAATCGTGAACGGCCGAATCGTCTTGTCTTCTCGCCGAACATCCACTTGACTCTCCTCCATCTCGGCGGCATCGGCTCGCATCCGCTTGGCCAAGAGACGCAGACGACCACCCTTCATGGCGAAAAAGTTGGCCTTCTCCTTCTTGGCAATCGCCTCTTTCGCCAGCCGGGCATTCTGACTATTCTCCTTCGCCACCCGCGCCGCAATTTGCGTCACCACATCGAAATAATTACCGGCGTACGGCTCAATTTTCCGCGTGTAAATATCGAGATAGAGGACCGAGTCGGTAAATTTGTTTAAGAAATCGGCATCATGCGAAATGACCATCACTGTTTTCGGATAATCAATCAAGAATTTGGTCAGATGAAGAATCCCCGCCCGATCAAGATTGTTGGTCGGCTCGTCGAGTAAGAGTAAATCAGGATCTTGGATTAAAGCCGAAGCCAGTAACAGTCGCCCCTGCTCACCTCCCGAAAAAGATTTCATCACTCGATCATGAACCTTCTTATGTTCTTTCAAATTCACCACCTCCAGCACGGCGTCAATGCGCGGATCAAGATCGTAAATTTTGGTGGCGAAACATTTTGCAAAAAATTCCCGCACCGTGAGCGTCAACTGTTCCCGAGGAATCACTTGACATGACAAAGCGATCGTCAAACCATTAACAACATTCACCTTACCCGATTCCGGTTTCAAACCGCCAGCGATGAGCTGGAAGACCGTGCTTTTACCGGCACCATTTTGCCCCATCAAGGTCACCTTCATCCCGCGCCGAACCGAGAAATTAACCTCGTCTAAAATGGGCTGATTCGCCCCGTGCTCGAAGGAAACATTCTCGAAAGAAATAATACTTTCCGCTTTTGCCATATTATATTTGTTGGAACGATTTTAAAAAACGGATAAAGGTTTTGCCGTAAGGAGACGAGGTATGTTCAACAAATTTACCACGATAATTTTTATTGATCAGCCCTGCTTGATGGAGCCGTCTGGTGTGCTCGCCAATTGTTTTTTCGTTAACTCGGAGCGTCTCCGTAATCTCTTCCAGGGTTATCCCCTCGCGTTTCGCGACCAAAAGCAGGATCTCAATCCGATGATGATTAGCAACACCCTTAAAATGCCTCTCCATTTGTTTGGCAGTTTTAATTTTCCCCATGTTTCCATTATACACGACAACCCAATATTCTCAAGTTTATAAGGATGTTATTTTGTAGAATTTGTAGAAAATAACAATTGGGAGGAAATTAGCGAATCCCAGTATCACAAGTGATGTCGGCTGTGACGTAGCCACTCTGACCGACGACGACCTCTACCGGCGAATGCCGGAACTGATTGGCGGCGCAGTAACTCCGGCAAACATAATAGGAATCTCTAGCGCATCATCGTGTTCTGGCAAACCCGAGGGGTTGTCTTTTTTCAAAATCAGAAAACCGCGATTGCTATAGGTATTTTTATCTACCGTGAATGTAAGGGTCGCCTCAAACGGGACGAAGCCTGTCGTCATCCAGTCACCCTTGGCCTGCGCGATACCTTGGGCAATAATCAATCCATCCCAATTGGTAAGGACGACTGGAAAGCTCGCTTCAAAATACCAATTGCCCCGCGCTTCTCCCGTAATGGTAAGCGGACTCGAGATGGTCTGATTGAGGCGCGGAGAATCAACTCGGATAATCTTCGCTTGACCAGGTTGGTCGCTCGGTCTCGTTAGCTTCCAGGACACACCCAAAACCGCGATGACCAAAATGATAATAATTATCGGTAATGTTTTTTTCATAAAGATATTTTATCATAATTTTGGCTGGTAGGTAGAAGTGAATTTAATTCTTTGTGATTCTGTTTTCTCTATTTTTTTATCTTTTATTGTGACCTTAAGCATGAGCCCCGATCGCGTGTCCGTCGAAAAATTCTGATCGAAAACGAAATTACCAAGACTATACGCGATGTAACCATCTTTGTATTTCTCCACTTCTTGCGCCACATGCGGATGATGACCAATCACCAAGTTAGCGCCGGCATCGATCACGGCGTGCGCCAACGCTTCTTGCTTCTGATTATGTTTCGTCTCGTATTCATTCCCCCAATGGAACGACACGATGACCAGATCGGCGAGCGTTTTCGCTTTAGCAATATCTGGAATGATTTGTTTCAGATCCGAAAAGGCGACGGCCGGTTTCGAACTTTCTTTCATAATGCCTGCCGGCGCGAGATCGGTGTAAGCCAAGAACGCGACTTTAGTCCCCTTCACTTCTCTCACGAGTGGCTGGTGAGCTTCGGCGTAATCAATTCCCCCACCGATATAATCAATTCCATTATTTCTTAAAATATTTAAAGTGGCGTTGAAAGCGTCACGCCCATAATCCCAGAGGTGATTATTAGCCAGAGATAAAACATCGAAGCCCGCGCCAGTGAGACCGGCAACCGCACGCGGGTCGACGCGGAAAGAATAAATACTGCCAATCTTCACCCCCTTACTTGAGATCGGTCCCTCAAGATTGCCGATCAGCAAATCCGCTTCGGCTAAAGTGTCTTTGATTTCTAGAAACGGATACTGCCAATCATTCTTTTTCTCCATCAACCGCCCCACTCCGCGCGAGAGCATAATGTCGCCGACGAAAACGAGCGTGGCCGGTGGCGCAACTTTCTCGCTCTCGAAATTTACCACTGACCCAACCAGCATTAGCAAAAGCAAACCTAATTTCATAAAAATCTTTAGCTAATATATTTTCGACTAAGCGAGATGGAGAAATAGCCTAAACCAATAAAAATGAAGCCAAGAATCACCAGTAAAATCGGCCAACTAATCGAATCGGCAAAATGTTCATTCGTGATATAGATAAAGTGAGCAACCAAAAACAGCACGCTAATCAATAACACCAAACGACTCCGAATGACAAAAATCGCCAGCGCCATTCCGCCAATCGTTAGCCCGAAGAAGAGTAATTTCCAAAGATCAAACTCGAAAACACGAGTAAAAGCGGCAACAAAAAAACCAACGCTGCCCAGGAAATTAAGAACGGAGACTAAATACCGATTCCATCCTGAACGCCAAGAGTAGGCGAGCAAAAGATAACTTAAACCCACGATCATTGTCAGATAAGCGTACAAATCCTGAAACTGATAGAAAGCGCCACCAACCATGGACTCAACCAAGAGATAGATCAGAGCAGTGCCGTTGGCGAGGGCGAAAAAAGTGAGCACCACATTCCGGTGATAAAAATTAAGCAAAAGATAAAAAAGAAAAATGAAACCGAAAACAATCGTCACTGGCCAAAGCGAAATAAAATTGTAGTCGAATTCATAGAGGGTCACCAACGCGCCACCGGGAATGAGGAAGCCGGCCAGCCCATGCCAGACTTCCCCGAGATGGCTGGCCGACTTGGTGCGTAAAAAGAAAGAGCCAATTCCTGCTAAAATTAAACCGAGAATCAAGGTGACGAAAATCCGCCCGCTGGCGCCGAGATCCTCCCAGATTTGCGCGATGAAAAAGATGAGCCCAAGCAAAGCGACCGCGCCACCGAGGATATAAAATAATTTCGTGAGCGAAAAGCGGGATTCATTAAAGGTTCGACCTTTCCCCCCCCAAGGTCGAACCTTGACTAGGGAGCCGATTCACAATCTCCTCCCGACTAATCTCACCGGTCAACACTTTAGCTGATAATTCTTGCAATAATTCTTGATTAGTCATAATTATTTTGGATTATTACATTTTTAATTCGCCCACGACCCAACCAATAAACTTGAAATTGTTATCCGAATAATAACGATCATTAGCGCCCAGCAAATCAAGCCGGTGACGCTTGCTCCCCTTGGTCAGATAATAACCGTACTGGAACGACCCACCAAAGAAGGGAAAAAATTCCGAGCCACGGTTGTAACCATTATCGATCGAAACCCCGTCGGGTGAAGTGAGCAGTCCACTCAAACGCAAGCTTTCGGCTTCAGTAAAAGTAATCTCTCGACTCTCATTATTTTTCGTATCATGAACAAACAAACGGGGAAGATACCGGCCGTTTGCCAAAACGGCTGTTTGAGTCACCAGTCCCCCATTTTCCACTTGGTATAAACTATTGAGAAAAGCGTTACAATTTTGTGGATAATCTGGATAATACTGATAATCGCCCGACCCATTATCACAAGTCGCATAGACGAAATTATATTGCGTCGAGAGGAAAACACCGGGCAGATAAACACTCACCGCCAATCCGATAATCAGCAGGATTGGCAACATAAAAGCCAAAATCACCACAATATTTTTCTTGATGAAGATCATCCTTTAATTTTATGCTAAAATCGAGTAATGCACAACACCGTTGTCAAACAAGGGCCTATGGTCTTCTTGAAGGATGTGTTGGTGATGGAATTGGTTGCTTTTGCTCTTCTCTTCTTCGCCTCGTTCGTGAAAAATTATGAACTGCTCTACCAAGAGTGGAACTTAACTCAATATCTTCGTTATGACATTTTTATCCTGATTGGGGCTTCTCTCTTTCAATTATTCTATCTCACCACCTTATTCATCAACTGGTATTTCTTATCTTTCGAAATTAGCGCCAAAGAAATTACCAAAAAGTCCGGTCTCTTCTTCCGGCGACAAAAATCAGTCAGCTTGGCCGATGTGGTGACGATTGAAACTTATCAATCATTTTTTGATCGCCGAATCAATCACGCGACCATCATTATTGAACATCGCGATGGTCGCGTTACCAAAATAAGAAATGTGGCCGATTGGGATGAAAATGTGAAAATTATCAAGCGCGCCGTCGCAAACCTGACCGATCATCAATCGGCGCCCGACATTCAAACTCTGCTCCAACAAGGCGAAGGCGCAAACTTGGAATTCAAAGCTTCTCTCCGCTATGACCTTCGCAAAAATGAAGTGAGCAAAGAAATCGAACGAGCGATTATGAAAGCCGTGGTCGGTTTCCTCAACGCTGACGGCGGAACAATTCTCATTGGCGTCAACGATACTGGCACGGTTTGCGGACTGAAGAATGATTATCAAAGTCTATCCAAGAAAAACCGTGATGGCTTCGAGAATCATTTCGCCACTTTGCTAAAAACAATAGTCGGTCTCCCCTTCGCTAAATATGTGCAAACTTATTTTGATAATATTGCCGGTGAAGATGTTTGTCACATCCGAGTGCACGCCGGCCACAAACCCGCTTATTTAAAAAATAATAATCGAGAAGAATTCTTCGTCCGCGTCGGCAATTCCACCCAGCCCTTCTCAATGAGCGACACCGCCGATTACATCAAAACGCATTTTGTTTAAATCCGTGTTCAAGCCAAAAATCACCAAGCGATTTTTTCACCCAATTTCCAAAATTGTCCAGATTCTTTGACGGTGGTCACTAATTGAAAAATATCGTTGGCGGCTTGTTCCGGTTCACGATCCGGCTTTTCTGTCTCAGTTGAGACCGAGTAACCCATATCAGTCTTTACCCAGCCCGGCGCCAATGAGGAAACAACCATGCCTCGAGTTTGCAATCGGAAAGCTAAGTGGCGTGTATACATATTCAAGGCAACTTTGGCGAGACGATAACCGATAACTGATTCGTCATCAATCGGAATAGACATTGCTCCATATCCGGAATCGATATTCACAATCTGGCTACCTTTGAAAAATAACGGCAGCAGGCGTTCCGTCAGATCAATTACTCCGACTAGATTAATTTCCAAAGTTTTTCTAATTTTAATCGGATCAGCAACGATATCATTGGTATCGAGAAGAACGCCAGCATTATTAATCAGCGCATCAAGAGGAAACGCGAGATCAATAATTTGGCTCGCGACCTTCGCCACGCTCGATGAATCACCCTGATCATATTGAATGGAAATTAGATCAGGGTGATTCATATCAATTGGCGAATTAAGATAAGTGCCAATTACTCGCCAGCCTTCAGCTAAAAATTTCTTGACCGTGGCTAATCCGATTCCCCGACTAGCGCCAGTGATAATTACCGTTTTCATACTACTAATAATAGCAAAAATTATCCCTCTGTTCCAGCTTCATTAATATCAAAACACATTTTGGTTAAACATTCATCTGAATATCCGTTTTTGCTTTATTCTCCTATTCGCGCGAATTAGAGAAGAGATTTTATTTTTGTTTGGATTGCAGTTAAAATACTTTCAGAAATTTTAAAATTATGGTCGGTTTTATAATTATGACCCCATAGTTTATCTTCAAAAATGACACCCAGAAATTCCCTAGCTTTTGCATAGCGGGGAATAAAATGGCCGTGTAAGTGTCTCATTTCATTGCCGAGAAAGGAATAATTAAACCAATCAGGACTAAAAGCTTTCGTCACAGCATTTTTAAGATCATCAAGAATTACAAATAGTTCTTTCTGTTCTTCAGAAGTCGCCTCGGTTAGATCCAAAGCCTTTTCTCTTTTGCACCATACAATACACCGCCCGAGATAACTTTGATTCTCATTAATGTATATAGACCAAAGTGCGTAATCCTTAATCAAAAATTTTGAGTAATCATCTGTCATATATTTTCTATCATACTAAACATTCGAGCCGGCGACAAAGCCGGTGGTCCAACAAAGTTGGAGACTATAACCACCAGACGGTCGAGCGATATTCAAAATATCGCCGATAAGATAAAGTCTGGGGACAATCCGAGATTCCATCGTTTTGAAATTAACTTCCTCGAGGGCTACGCCTCCCGCCGAGATAATCGCTTTATTCGCCCCCAAGAGACCCTTAACTCGAAGGGGTATGGCTTTAAGAAGAGCCACCAGTTTGAGCCGATCCGCCCGACGAACGCTATGATTCGGCGTGGCACCATCAATCCCCGCGAGATCAAGCATCGGCTCAACGAGGGCGGAAGGTATTAATTTCCCGAGCACATTCTTAATTTTTTTATTTGATTCCACTGTAAGCAAAGTTTGTAATTTATCCCGAAGCGCCACAGTATCAAGTTTGGGGAAAAGATCGAGGTGAATCGTGACTTGACTGTGCGTCAGAAGCTCACCGATCGCCTGGCTCAAATTAAGAATCGTCGGACCACTCACGCCGAAATGAGTAAAGAGGAGTTTACCCAAGTGGGTGCTCTGCTTCTGCCCATCCGCAAACACGGTTAGCTTGATATCCGACAAAGTCACCCCACCGAGTCGCTTGACCCACGGATCGGCGAGTGCGAGAGGCACGAGTGCGAAATTATTCTCAACGACAGTATGACCGAGTCGCTTCAGCCACTCGAAACCTTCACCGGTCGAACCCGTCTCGGGGTGCGATGTTCCACCGGTGGCCACTACGCAAGCTCGAGCCGCGATCTTCTCTCCCCCCTTAAGAGTAAGACTAAACTGTCCCAGCGCGACATTTTTCTCGATCTTCGAAACTTCACTTTTTGTCTTTACTGTCACTCCGCCCGCTTTCAAAAATTGAACCAGCACATCCCAAACCGATTGCGCTCGATTAGACTTCGGAAACATTCGGCCGTCATTCTCTTCTTTCAAGACGAGACCACGCTGGGCAAAAAAATCCAACACCTCTCTCACCGCGAACTGCGCGAACGCCGAGAAGAGAAATTGCCCGCTCTGACGATACTGCGCGAGCATTGTCCGCACCGCGGGTTTATTATTCGTGAGATTACATCGGCCACCGCCGGTGATGAGAAGTTTCCGCCCAAGCGTTTCATTCTTCTCCAAGAGGAGAACGGCGCGCCCGCGCTCACCGGCCCGACCCGCCGCCATCATCCCCGCCGGACCACCACCAATCACCACGACCTCCCAAACAGCGCGCGAAAAATTCGGCAAAGAAAAACCACTCGCCAAGCCATCTCGGGAGCGGTTTTCCTTATATACCATTCGACTAAAGTTAGGCGCGTGTGACATTCGTCGCGGCGGGGCCTTTTTCCCCATTGACGACATCAAAGGTCACGGCATCGCCCTCCTTGAGTTCCTCGAAAGTGACACCCTTCACTTCGGAAGAGTGAAAGAACAGGTCCTTCTCTTCGCCCTCGCGAGAGATGAAGCCGAATCCTTTGGTGGTCAGGGTCTTGATTGTTCCGTTCATATGATTATGACTTAACTATTATTAACTGCTTATAATCGAACACTCTACTCTATCATAGTCCATAATATTTGAACAGGGCCTTAACCCCGGCAAGGTTCTCGGCCCATTCAATCGCCTGATGAGTTTTAAGTTCGACCGTGAGCGCTGGAATGCCGATAGACGCCAGCCAGCCCTCCGCGTCGCCGGTCACATCATAAGCGTCAAACGATTTGACCGCTGGATAACCTGACGCCTGCGCGTAGGCCGTCATAATCGCCAGTGTCCCCGGTAGAATATCGCCTTCGCACTTCGACGCATATACCGCGCCGGCTTGACTGTGCCAAAAGATTACCGCCGACGACTTGTTGGTTAACACAAAATCGCGAATTGCCACGGCTTCCGGTTCGGAGAACGGCGCCGAGCCGGCCTTAACCGACTGACCACGCCACATACTCTGCGGTTGCCACTGACAATCGAAGTTGCGATTGAGATCGACCGTGTGCGCGTTGAATCGGCCGGGCGACTGATCGCCGGTCGTCGGCACATCCGCCAGCACGAAGCGACCTTCTTTACCAATTACTTTATACACGCCGTCGGGATTCGCCGACGGGATGACAGTGACCTTCAAATTGTCGGGAATGACCGCCGGATTATCTCGGAGATAATCCATAAATTTATACGCGAGCAGAACACTGTTCCACTCATAACCGCCGTGAATCCCGCCGATAAACACCAATTGAGTTTTTCCTTTTCCATAAGTGGTCGCCGAAATCGCGCGACCTTCCACCGATTGACCAATCACGCTCGTCTCCGGACCAAGCTTTTTTACTTTTACCACTGGTGTAATCACGACTGGCAGAGGCTCTGGTTCAACTTTATTTTGCCAGTTAATAAACAAATACAAACCACTCACCAACAAAACGATGATGAGAACGACGACAAAGAATCGCATTATTTTGCGTAGTACTCCAGCAGAGCTTTTATTCCCGCCAGGTTTTTATCCCATTCCACATCATCATGTGTCGCAAGCAGAACGCTGATCGCCGGGATGTTATTTTTGGCTAACCAATTTACCAGATCACCAGTGATGTCATAGAAATTAAATTTTTCGTAGGCGGGATAACCGGAAGCTTGAGCATAAGTGTTAGTGATAGTTTTCGTTTCCGGCAAAATACCGCTTTGACAACTGGAGGAGAAAACTCCGCCGGCAGCACTGTACCAAGCCACCACCGCATTCGGTCTTAGGGCCTCAATATAATTTTTAAGCGCCAAACTTTCGGGTTCAGAAAATACGACACTCCCGCCACTCACGGTTTTATTTTGCCACTTACTCGTGGCCTGCCAATCACAATCGAAGTTGCGGTTGAGATCTACTTTGTTGGCGTTGAAGCGACCGGCGGTCACGACCGCGATCGACGGCGATACATCAGCTTTAGTAAATTGACTCGTGGTGGTACCGACCACCTTATTTAGTCCATCAGGATTTAGCACCGGAATAACCGTCACGGCAACTTGAGCCGGAATCGTCTCTAGATTACTCTTCAAATAATCTATCAACTTGTAAGCGAGAAGGGCAGTATTCCACGAATAGCCACCATGGATCCCGCCGATAAACAGAATTTTTGTCGCGCCCGTGCCGTAGTTATAAGCCGTGATCGCGCGCCCCTCCACTGATTGACCAATCACTATTTCACCAGTCTGATTGTCAATTAGTGTAGTCGGCGGCGTACTGCTAGCGAGCGGGACGACTGGCGGTGGAGTCGTGTCGATTACTTCAGGTGGTGTCGCGTTCGGTAAAACCACCGAATTATTAGACGACCACTGGGTCAACCAATACGCGCCTAGACCAATCAGAATCACTATTACCAAGACAATAATCAGATTTTTCATATTTTTTATAAAATTACCTATTAATTACTTACTAATGCCTAATTTAGTGTAGCAAAATTTTCTTGACAACCCTAACTGCCGGCCAGGGACTCGAACCCCAATACCATCCTCCAGAGGGATGTGTCCTACCATTAGACGAGCCGGCAAAGGCACGCCCCCCACTCTAGCAAAAATAATATCGTTGTGCTATAAGAAGGAAGGAGTTGTTTAATTAGTTCTTCAGAAACCAGAAACTCCAGAAAGGAGAAACGAATGATTACCGAGGTTAGTTGGGCCATAATTGGAAAGCGTGAAATATTGATCACTTGGGAAGTGGGCGCTAGGGGGTGGTCATTGCCCGGGGGGATAGCCAACCCATGTGAAAGCTCACAAGCCGCCTTGCTTCGCGGGTTAAACGAACGATTCGTTGATTTGCGGGTAAATGGTTCGCCAGTGGTTTGGCAACGTTTCGAACCTTCCACTGGTAATCCTAAGAGAATCACGATCTTTCTGGTGGAAACTGGTGAGGTGGTAATACCCAATCCAAAGAAAGTTGCTGATAGCCGGTGGATCTATCCCATCACCGCCAAGCAACATAAACTTCCTGATGAAGCAGTCGAAGCACTTCATCAGCTCCAAGAATTACGCCGTCACCATCCGCCAAAAATTCTCGAGTGAGAATTGAGCTACCAGAGACCCGCCACTTCGCCGATAGGCGAACGAGCGGGTCTTTTATTTTTTAGCACCGGCCGATTTTAAGAAAGCAACAAAAAGTGGGTGCGGGTGCAATGGTGTAGATTTGAATTCGGGATGAAACTGGGTACCGAGAAAGAAAGGGTGTTGGGCTTTCGGCAATTCCACAATTTCCATCAGTCGGCCGTCGGGCGAACGACCGGAAAAAACGAGCCCAGCTTTTTCTAGCGTCACCACATAATCTGGATTAACTTCATAACGATGGCGGTGGCGTTCATGAATAAGCTTGTAGCCGTTAGCTTGTAGCTTGTAGCTGGAGTCGACATACGCATCAAATGCGGTCGTACCGTGCTTCAACTCACAAGGGTAAGCGCCTAAACGCATCGTCCCGCCATAATCAGCTTGGGCGATCTTCTCTCGCTGTTCCGGTAAAACATCAATCACTGGCGCGGGCGTCTTCGGATTAATTTCGGTCGTGTGCGCTCGCTTAAGTCCCGCCACATGGCGTGCATATTCCACCACCGCGAGTTGCATACCGTAACAAAGTCCAAAAAATGGAATTCCCTTTTCGCGCGCGAATTTAATCACCGCAATTTTCCCCTCCACGCCTCGCTCGCCGAAACCGCCCGGGACAAGCAAACCGTCATAATTTTTTAATTCGGCCAACTTATCTATTTTTTTGTCCTCGTAGTCCCCCGCGTCCAACCAATCGAGAATCAACTTCCGCCCCAGAATACCCGCGGCGTGCTTGAGCGATTCAATAATCGAGATATAGACATCCGAGAGAACATAGTCACCGGTTTTGAAATATTTTCCCACCACGCCGATTCTCAATTCTTTGGTTGAGGTTTTCATTCGTTCCACCATTTGTCGCCAATCCTTCAGATCCTCTTGACGCGGACGCAAGCGCAGAAGTTTCAAAACCGTCGTGCTCAAACCATCCTTCTCGAAGTTGAGCGGAATGTCGTAAATATTATCCACATCCGGCGCGGAAATAATATTCTTCACTGGCACATTACAAGAGAAAGCAAGTTTGTCTTTGCGCTTCTGATCAAGCGGTCGATCGCTCCGCGCGATAATAATATCGGGATGAATACCATAAGAATTAATCGCCCGCACCGCGTATTGCGTCGGCTTGGTCTTCATCTCGCCGACCTTGTTGGGAATCGGCAGATAACTAACGAGGACGAAAAGAACATCGTTCGGGTGCTTCAACTTGAGTACGCGCGCCGCTTCGAAAAAGATGCTGTTTTGATATTCACCCACCGTTCCGCCGATTTCAATAATCGAAATATCCGCCTTCGTCTTGTCGGTCGAGCGCTTGATTCGGCGGAGAATTTCCTCCGAGATATACGGTACGGGATCAACACACTTCCCGCCGTAGCCGAGTGCGCGTTCCTTATCAATCACATATTTATAAACCATCCCCGAGGTCATATAGTTTTCGGCCGGGACACTCACATCGAGAAAGCGTTCGTAATTGCCCATATCCTGATCACATTCGAGGCCCGAATCCAAAACAAAAACTTCCCCGTGTTCAATCGGGTTCATTGTCCCGGCATCCACATTGAGATACGGATCAATCTTGAGTGGATTAATCTTAAAACCGCGCGCCGAGAGAATCTTACCCAGCGACGAAGTGGTGACGCCCTTGCCCACTCCGGACATCACCCCTCCAATTACGAAAATGTATTTGTGGCGGGTCACAGTAATAAAATCAAATCCTTAGATGTTTACGGATGGCTAAGACACTCGCCAAGACACTGATAAAAAGTCCAGAAACAATCAAGACCAAGGTCAAGAAGGTGAAATGCTCGAGATAGTAAGTCGCCAAATTAATACTCGCCGCCACGCCGGCCGTGGCGTTATGAAGCCAGATCGCCGTGGGGTAAAGAAGAAATAGGGCGAGCAAAGAAGCAAAGAGTCCGGCGATCAAACCTTCAACAATGAAGGGTCCGCGGATATAGGGATTGTTGGCGCCAACCAAACGCATCACCGAAATTTCTTCCCGCGAGACATAGATCGCGAGCGAGACGGTATTGAAAGTGACGATTAGTGAAATGAAAATGAGGAAGAGGGCGATCGCCAAACTCACTCGCTGGGTGGTGTCAATAATGGCCGAGAGCGCATCGACGCTCGTCTTCTTGAAGTTGATTTGGTAAATAATACTTTGCCCGCCCGCTGCTAGCGCGCTATCATCATAAAGAAAACTGGCAATGCTCTCATACTGGGACGGGTCGGTCGCTTCGATATTAAGTCGCGCGCCGAGCGGATTACCAACCTCTTGAAGCGACTGCATAATCAAAGCGTTGTCTTGATTGCGAGTTTTGAAATCATTAAACTCTTCCTCCCGCGACCGATAAGTGACTTGCTTGACTCCCGGCCGAGCTTGAAGCGTTTTTTGGAAAGCGAGGACTGCCTCTTCCGTCGCCGTGGGTTGGAAAGAGACGCTAATATCCACCTTGGCTTTAATCTCGTCGAGTGAAGCGGAGAGGAAGGCTTGCCCTAGAAGTAGCCCGCCAATGGTAAAGAGTGTCACCGTCAAGACAATCACTGACGAGAGCGACACCAAGCCACTGCGCCAAAAATTGACGAACCCCGATTTGATAATGCGTTTAATGTTAGCGAGCCACATATTTAGATTATCTAATCATTTTATAAACCTGAAGGTGGAAAGGATCTCGGGGAACGGGGAAGAATTCACATCCTTAATTACCAGCATTGACGACCCATTCAATCGGACAGCAATCACATGACCGGGTCCGTTGTAACCACTGTATTGACTATCTACCTCGATAGCCGGTTTCCCTGCAAAAGTAATGTCTTTTACAATAATTTGACCCGACTGCCATTCGGGAATGTTTATATATTTTTCAATCCATTCACGAGATGCCGTAGTCGTAGCATTTACAGAAAAAGACAACAGGATGGGTTCACAACACAGAGCAAGATCTTCGTTTTTGGCGTCTAGGGCAATATGAACTTCGTCAGAATCAGAGGGGGCTGGTATTAATTTATTTCTGTTCACATTAGAGATTTTGTTGTCCTTGTCAAAAGTAAAAGCGATGCGTTCCGCCGGATACTTAAACTCAAACCCATATTTATCATTTCGATAAGTTTTCCAGTTTTCTATTCCCTCTCCTTCGGGGAGGGCGGAGGGTGGGGTGTTTTTGTTTTTCCACACCGCATACCCGCCACCAACTAAAACCGCGAGGATGATAATGAGAGCGATGGGCGAGAAACCTTTATTTTTTAACATAGATTAATTATAGCATACAGACACTTATCCCCCAACCACTCCCTTTATTGTCATCAGCGACTATACTGAAAAGTACAAACGACTTCGGTCCTCCCCGCAAGGGGTAAAATGAGAATCAGGCGGGTAATTGCCTGATTTTTATTTTATTTTAAAATATACCATAACATCACGATCGTGTTATTGCAGTATAATTTCACCACGCAAGATTCTGAAAATCTTTTTGCATAAGAACAAAAGTGTCCTTATTTATTTCGTAAACCGAAAGGTGGAGAGGATTTGGTCTCTTATTTCCTTATCTTTTTCTACATCATCGACAACCTCACCCTCGTTTCTTTTCATTACCTCATCGCCATAATAAATTAAAATCAAATGGGTGCCGTCGTCTGAAAAGATTGAGTAACCAAATGTACATCCCGCATCACAACCAATAGATTCCATATAAGGAATTCCACTTGCTCCAGCTTAGATCAGTTTTCCATTTATCAATAAACCCGGCGTTTTCTGCATATTTTTTTAACTCAATATAAGAAGAAAAGGATTTTTGAGCATCTAGCCTCACCAACAACAAGGTCGGAGAATATGGGCTACTACTCACTTCTTGATTTCTAGTCCCCAAACATAATAATAAGGGTTCTGATTGGTTAGACATCTTTGCTCTATCTTCTTGCTGTGGACGACATGGTTCAAAAACAGTTGGATACTTAAACTCAAACCCGTACTTGTCATTCCGATAAGTTTTCCAAGTAGCGGTGTCAACACTAATACTTATGTCATCTAAATTTAGGAGTTAAGCAACCTTTCGTGTTGTTTTTCCCTGATTGATTTTGGCCAAAACAAAAGAAACGAGAGTTTGTTTTTGATGTAAGCGGAGACCCCGATGGAG
>JAGVGK010000009.1 GCA_020057185.1 Minisyncoccota bacterium
TTAGACTACGCCGAGTCTAATCAAGCGCCAAATGGTTAAAATATGTTTCAAACAAAAGCTAATTTAAAATGGAAAACAACACGAAAGGTTACTTAACTCCTAAATGTTGACGGACACCTTCTGGTGAAATCTTCGGTCCTTGCACGGAAGACTGGAACAGCTTGGGAAAATCTTTGATAAATTCGGGATGAAGCTGACCAAATTCAAAAAATCCCATCTGACCGCAAATTTCTAAGAAAACACCCGCCACGCCGACCGCGTCATTCGGTTTCTCCAATTTTAAATTTTTCACATAATTATCATATTTCACTAGCACTTCCTTGAAAGCCCAATCGAGGTAGGCATCGAGTCCCAGCTTGGCGCGGGCGAAATGATCTTTCCATAATTGCTCCTCTGCATTCAGTGGCTGATGCCCGGCCATTTTCTCATCGGCATCCCTTTCCTCTTCCAGCCACTTGTCTTGCGGGGATTTGTCACCAATGATCTTCTGGGGGAAGGCGTTCCAAGCGTCATTGAAGGCGCCAAGCGCCTCGTCGAAATCTTCGTTACTAATATCTTTCGGCAGTAAGTTTAGAAGCCGACCAAAATATTTTTCATTAATTTGCTTGGTCGGTAAATCGAAATGGTAAGTGAAGTCTTTAAGCCACACCACTGACATTTTTTCTTCCAAACCGAGTTTCTTAATGATTCGCTCCAGTCGCTCGTTTACCGCTTCAACTTCCAATTTCTTAAATTTCGCCGTGTTTAACATACTTTGAAATTATAGCAATGTCCCCTATTCGTCGCCATTCCCTTGCCGTGTTATTATATATGTAATGAAAAAAACAATTTTGAAGGTGGTGGGGTTTTCTCTAGCATTAATAATAATTGGTTTAGCAATAAAAATTACTTGGCCATATCTCGGATTTTCTCCTAGCAGTTTATCAGCGGCCGTTACCCAATCTCGGTTAGTCCCGGAGAAAGTGTCACAGTCAGCGACAATCTCGGTCGCCTTGCCGAAGGTTCTCAAAGTAAACACGACCGAGCAAGTAGTCTTTAACCCGAGTATCCATGGCCGATGGTTAAAAAAGGAAAATGGTGAATTAATTTCAATAATTGATACTCAATCAAAAACTGAAATTTATTATTATCAACCAGCGAGCGCCCTCGAGATCGGTAGGCATTACGCCGCCGTGGTAAATCTCGGCTCCAATCAAACTCTTAGCGAAGACTTTTTGACCGTTCCGGATCCAGAAATATTATCAATTCTCCCAACCGATGAAGAAGTTTTGCCACAAACTAAAATTAGTATCGCTTTCAATCGGCCTATGGTTCCCTTGAGTCGTTTAGACCAATTTATTGATGACTCATTGCCGGTCACAATCACTCCCCCGACATCAGGACGCTTTAAGTGGATTAGCACCAACACGCTCCAATTTATTCCTGAAAATGGCTTGATTTCTTCAACTGAATATTTAGTGACAGTTAATTCTGGTTTTAAGTCGATGGATGGTTTAGCGGTTAAACCGAAAGAAGCTAGATTTAGCACCTATCATTTAGATTACGATGCACCCGCAAAAGAATCTTTAAAACCTAGTATTGTCCGTGGTTACAATCAACCTTTTTTAATTCGTTTTAATCAACCGGTTGATCTTGAAAAAACTAAAAGTCAGATCGTGATAAATAGTGACGGGGAAAATATTCCGTTTAGTTTAGCTTATGACGAAGCTCCTAACGATTTCCAAACTCTCGCCCTGACTCCGGTTGGTAAAGATGGCCGCTGGGAAATTAACAAAAACTACGTGGTCACCGTAAATCAGGCGTTTCCCAAATCGGGTGGTAATATTATTTTGGATAAAAAACAATCATTTACTTATCAGGTGGGCGGATTAGTTCGATCTTCCAGAGTAACCTCGCCACAAACACAAACAACTTCACTTGATCGGTTCGACCCTAAGGGCACTCTGATTATTGATTTTTATGAAGATATTGATTTGGATAAAAGCCAAATTAGCGGTAAAGATATTTCAAATATTGTTTATGGCGAAAAGTGCGCTGAAGAATCTCGCCGAAATTGTTCCAAAGTACCAAATCAAAAAGAAATAATAATTTCTTTCAAGCCGGGGATTAAACAAGGAGAGCAAATTCAGATTTCTCTAGATAATATTATTTCTTCACAAAGGACGACGGTGGGAGAAGAGAAGAACGCCGTGAGTCTGACTACTTATGGACCTTTGGCCGTTTATCGTGTTGGTTCTGGAGATAGCCTTGAGTCTTTTACTATCTGCTCTAATAATCCCCTGGTCGGACCGAAGGATGAGGCCGGTGGAAGTGAAATTCAGACGACCCCGTTATTTTCAATAACTAATTTTAGTGGATCATATCTAGTGGGTTCGTCTAATCGTCTTTCGGTTTGTCGCGCCAGTGAATACTCAACCCCGGTGTACGGCTATTTGGTGGCTAATCAAAAGTATGATATCACCGCCAAAATAACCGATGTATTTGGTTCTCAAACTAATGTCAACACTAGTTTTGAGACTAGGACAGTTCGGGCTGAAGATTATCAAATTACCAGTCACCAAGATTATGAGGTTACCACCGTCCCCAGCCGAACTAAGCTAACCTTCTCGGCCAAGCATTTACCCGAGGTACTGGTGACGGTTTGTAAACTGCGACCTAATGATTTTTATCGAGCCAAAAAATCAAGCCAGACAGCAAACCTAAATTACGACGTAACTTGCGAAGCTAAGGCTAGCCGAGTAATTTCATTAATTGATAATAATCCTGAAGGCCGATTTTTGACAGTAGACATTAAGGATTATTTTCCACTGGTGATAGGCAATTATTCGGTCACGGTCTCAACGACTATCCCCGTCAAGTTGGAGAAGTGGCAATCTGAAGCACAAGTATTTGTGTCGGTGACAAATTTAATTGTCACGGAAAAAAAGATTGATCCGCTCGACAAAAACAATTACCGTTCTTCGAAATTAACCGGCAGTCAATTGAGCCGTCTAAAAAATCTTTATTGGGTGCTTGACGCAACAACTCGCGAGCCGGTGGCGGGAGCGACGATAAGTCTTTATCGTCAGGGTTCTGTTTTAGACACGGCGACTACCGATAATCAAGGCATCGCTTCCCTTTCTCCGGTGGCTGGCGCTGACATGACCGTCGCAACATTTGGCCAGGACGCAGTGGTAATTTCTGGAAATTCTTCTACCTTGAGTTGGGCCTCGCAAGCGGCCAATATTAAACATTTCTATTTGTACACGGATAAACCAATTTATCGTCCAGGGCAAGAGGTAAATTTAAAAGGCTATTATCGCTTAGGTTACGATGGCTATTATGAAGTTCCAGTCGGACAAGTAATTACTCTTAAGGTGTATGACTCCGCAGATAAAGTAATAAAGGAAAAAAATCTCGAAACAAATAAATTTGGGGCAGTCACCACCAGTATTAATTTGAATAGCGCTACGCCCTTAGGCAGTTATCGAGCTTGCGTGGATTATCAGTGCGCCAATTTTGAAGTTCTTAATTATGCCCCCGCGGCCTTTCGAGTTGCTCTCGAATCAAATGGTGATGAATTTACTTCAACCAATCAGCCAAAAATAAATCTGAAGGCCGATTATTATTTTGGCGTACCGGTCAATGGGGCGTCGGTCGACTACTATTTAAGCAGTCAATATTATTATTTTGATAAATACACTGAAGAATATTTCAACTTTAATAATCTCTTTACGGAAGAGCAAAAGGATAGTGATTCATATTATTATGGTGATCGTTATTTTAGCCAAGGAAAAGCCGTTTTAGATGAAAATGGTGAAACGGTAATTGAGACCGAAATTAAAAACGCTGACCAAAGTAAAATTATTATTCTTGATACAACGGTTAAAAATCAAACGGGTCGCTCAATTAGCGCCCAAAAATCTTATATTCTACACGCGGCGCCAAATTATTTGGGAAGCAAGGTGGAACCAAGTTTCGTCGCTTCCGGCGCGCCTGTCTCACTGCAAGTTAAAAGCGTTGATACAAGCGGGACTCCGGTATCGCTTGGTGGTATCGAAGCGCAGGTTTATCGTGTACGCTGGACGGCCGATAAACGATCAAGTGATTATATAACATGGAAACGAACTCGCGAACTAGTTAAAACTGAATCCTTGCGCACCGACGAAAAGGGCGATGGAACTATTAGCTTAGTTGTTATCGGCGAAGGTGAATATGAAGTTGATGTTAAAACCAAAAATTCTCAAGCGGTTGGCAGTCGCTCGTGGTTTTATCTTTACGGTGGCGGTAGCGTGAGTGTGCGATCTCAAGATGATACTTCATTGAAAATCAAAACGGAAAAAAGCGAACTCCAATCAGGTGAAATGGGTCGCGTGGTAATGGAGATCCCCGAGGGTCGAGCTAAAGCATTGATCACTATTGAACGCGAACAAGTTTTTACTTACAAAGTAATTGAGATCGTGGGAAATCTGGCTAGTTATGAATTCCCAGTCACCCCCGAATATTATCCTAACATCCGTTTGAGTGTGGTAGCGTATGCTCCAAACCGAGCAGTGAGATTTGGCTATGCCGATTTTAGGGTGGCGAGTAATCAAAAACAATTAAAAATTAATCTCTCCACCAATAAAAAGGTTTATAATCCGGGCGATTTGGTCTCACTGGCGCTAACGGCGACGGATGATGCGGGGCGTCCGGCGGTGGCCGAAGTTTCTTTAGCCGTGGTGGATATGAGCGTGTTGGCGTTAAGAGGTAATCCTAAAAAAGATCCAGTCAAAGAATTTTACGGACATATTCCGCTCACCGTGGCGACTTATTCCAACTTCCGTAATTTACTTAAATACACTGAACCCGGAGGCGAGGGTAAGGGCGGAAGTGGCGGTGATCCAAATTCCAGCAAAAAACGTGGGGTGTTTAAGGAAGTCGCCTTTTGGGTTCCCAGTCTCGTCACCGACAGTACTGGCCGAGCTAATGTTACTTTTAAGTTGCCCGACAATCTAACCACATGGCAAGTTGAAGCGATAGGAATAACATTTGATACTAAAGTCGGAGCCAGTTATTACGAGTTCACTACTAAAAAATTATTGATGGTCACACCGCTTAAACCGCGGTTTGTCTTACCGGGCGATCAATTCTCTCTAGGCGCTCAAGTCTTCAATCAAAGTTCTAAGACTCTAGATCTTAATGTCGCTTTAATTGCTCCGAAGTTAGAAGGTGAGAATCAAAAAAATAAAAACCTCTCGCTCAAACCCGGAGAATCAGGGACGGTCTATTGGGAGACAAAAATACCAGACACCCAAACACCGGGTAATGTGGGTTATTCTATAAGCGCTACGGGTGGCGGTCTCGCTGACGGCGTTGATGATAATTTAGTGATAAATGCCAATACACTTTACGAAGTCAGCGCCACGGCCGGCGAAACCGAAAATAGAATCACCGAATTGGTTTACGTTCCTGATTCAATTTTGCCTGATCAAGGTGAGTTGACCATAAATAGTTCGGCCACGCTCGCGGTGTATCTTCCGGACGCGCTAAAATATTTCCTTGATTATCCTTATGAAGGCACCGAGCAAAAGAGTCGTCGTTTGGGAGCTCTCGCTTTAATCTCTAAAATAATTGCTGTGCCTAACCTTTCCACTCAAAATTGGCCAGAACTTGAACTGATTATTATTAAAAATTTGGATTCACTTTATTCACTGCAAAATAATGACGGCGGGTTCCGAATGTGGCCAGAGAGCCGAGAATCAAATTACCGCTCCACTGTCGAGGCTGTTAACGCTTTTGTGACCTTAAGCCAAGCTAGTTATCAAGTAAACGAAACGGCGTGGAGTGGGGCGACTAAATATTTAGCTAACCTATATTTGAAACCTAATATCCAATATGGCGACGCGGAAGTTCTTGCCTTTCTCCAAGTTCTATTCACCCAAGATGTTTACAGAAGCAACGCTCAATTCATCAGAGATTTGGACCGAGTCGCAAACACTCTAACAAATGATAAAAAAACACCTAGCAATCTTTTGCTCACGATTTCAGAGATCTTGCATCAATATCAATTATTGCCAGACCAAGTAAAAAAGGTGGACCTAATGCTTAAAAATCGTTTGGTGATTGATTCGCGCGGCACCTTCTTAGACGGTGATAACGCCATCGGAAACACGGCTCGTTATATTTCTATTTTGGTGATAAAGCAAGATAAAAGTCAGATAACCGACATGCTAAGATGGCTCATCGCTTCACGCGATAAAGATGGCGCCTGGGGATCAACAAAAAATACTTTGGTTGGAGTTAAGGCGATTACCGATTATCTTACTTGGCAACCAGAAACGAGCGCGAGCTTTGCTTTAGAAAATCGAATAAATGATAAAGTGGCAATGGAGTTTACTTTTGAGCCCAAAAATATTTTGACACAACTTAAAAAAGTTTTACCTCTTGGCGAACTACGTTTTGGTGACTTAAACACGGTGAGTATCGGGAAGAAAACGCCAACCGAACTCGGTAAGGTATATTACGATTTAGCTTTCAAATACTTTATCCCCGCTGAAGAAGCAACCTCTCGAGATGAGGGGTTAGTGATTAAACGAGACTTCTTTGCTCGAGATGATGAAAAAAATGAAAATCCAATTTCTCGCGCGAAAGTGGGTGAGGTCATCAGAGAACATCTGGAAATCACCGTGCCGGTGACACGACGGGATGTGGCCATTCAAGATTTTATCCCCGCTGGTTTAGAGATTGTCAATACTAGTTTGGCCACCGAAGATCAAACCTTAAATTCCGATGAGAGACCAGTCAAAAATTCAAAGTTTTGGCCTAACCATCGCGAGTGGCGCGATGACCACGCCTTTCTCTATCGCGAATTATTAGAACCGGGAACTTATGAGTTTGATTATTTAGTAAGAGCGCTTGTCCCAGGAAATTATCTCCGTTTACCCGCCCAAATTTGGGAAATGAATAATCCAGAAAATTTTGGTCGCTCAAATACTTCGCGTTTTATCGTTGAGTAAAAAGCGGTAATGCTCAAAATTATCGCCCGGTAAACCAAAATTCGCCTCTTTCCCCTCCGGAATCTCAATTATTTCACTAAAATCAAACAGCGTTTGTTTATCGTATTCAGTTGAAGCCATTAGTTCCATCACGCGACTCCAGATTTCGCCCGCACCGCTTTGGCCCGAAAGCTTTCGGGTAGAGGAGTTATCAGCGTTACCCACCCAAGTGCCGACAATAAAATCGGGAGTGTAACCAATTACCCAAGTGTCATGATAATCATCAGAGGTACCAGTTTTAAGAGCATAATTATTGAGAGAAATATTTAAATTACTAGCATAGCCGAATTGATCGGTAGCGAGGTGGCGGTCACTTAAGATTCTGTTAATCAGTTGGACAAATTTTTTATCAGTAATTTCTCTGTCAACTTTAGGAAAAAATTTATTGTTAAGTGTTTGATCTCGAAATAAATGGGGAGAAGAATAATTACCCTGACGAGGAAAAATTGAGTAGTCGTGGGTAAGTTCGAGCAAACTAAAAGGTAAAGTACCCAAAGCAACCCCCAATTGATGTTCCTCAATTTTTCCCTGATCGGAATAATTTAAGTCCGCTAAAAATTTGGCGAATTTTTCTTGGCCAAGAAACTCTAAGGTTTTAACCGCCGGAACATTGATGCTATTACTTAGGGCGTAAGCCGCGCTAACGGGACCGCGATATTTTAGATCAAAGTTTTTTAAATAAAGGGTCCGGCCATCACCCGTGTGAAATTTGTATTCTGCGTCTTCAATCAAGGTGTATGGCCGTAATTCATTTTCAAAAGCTTTAAGATAAAGGAAAGGTTTAATCGTGGAAGCAATCTGGCGTGGCTCAAGTGCCATGTTTATTTGTTGACCAAACTGCTTTGACTCGGGATCGGGCGTGCCGACAATGCTTAAAATTTCGTTAGTGTGAGCATCAATCACCACCACCGCCGCGTTATGAGCCTCTCTTGAGTATAGAGACGGTATGGTGTTATTCATTATTTTTCTTATCTCGCGAGTTAAGTTCAAGTCAATGGTTAACTCTAGGTCATGATTATCAGAATTCTTTAGATAAGTTTCCAGTTCAAAAACATCATTGGTTTTATTAAATTCTCTTAGATTTAAGATTGCTTGGTTTGGAGAAACAAAGTTTTTAGCATCTACGGGCACGGCGAGAGTACTGGCTAAATTTTTCGCTAAATCAATATTTGTGTCTGAAGTTGGATTACTATAACTCGGGTTACGCAAAGTCGCTAAAAGTTGCAGGGCTTGCTCATTGCTTAATTTATCTGACGAAACTTCAAAGTAGGCTCGGCTGGATATCTCCAGTCCCTGCAAACGATTACCAAAATATGAACTGTTTAAATATTCAATTAAGATTTCGTTTTTAGACTTAAATAAATCATGAACCAATGAGTAAACCAGTTCCGTAATTTTATTTTGGCGAGAACGATTAACTTCGTTTTTCAATAAAAGTTTTACCACTTGCTGGGTAATAGTGCTTGATCCGCGCCGATTAATTAAACCAAATTTATCCAGCAGTGCTTTAATTAAACTTCCGGGATTCACCCCGGGATGATAATAAAAATAACGATCCTCTTTTTTTAATAACCACGAGGTAAAAAGGGGTGGCGTGGAGGTACTATATAGAGAAAAAAATTGTTTATTATTTGGCTCCAGAAGAATGAGTGTGCCATCACGATCAGTGATTTTAGGCGAACGACCACTGGCGTAAGAAACTTGCAATTTATTCTCAATTTGGAAACCAACAACGACCAGAACAAACAAAACCGCCCCAGCCAACTTCAAATATTTTTTGACCCGAAGTTTTTTCATTACCACGGAAGAGATTATAGCAAAAAAACTGCTATACTAAACGAAATAATTAAATGAAAATTTTTGTGGACGCTAAGCCGTGGGCGCGGGTGGAGAAAGTGGAGAAGATTGCCCCGCCGGAGAACCGACCGACTGAACAGCATTTCATGGTGGCGGTTAAAGAACCACCGCTAGAAGGTAAGGCTAACCAAGCGATTGCCCGAGCGCTGGCTAATTATTTCAACCTTCCCCGCTCGCGCGTGTGCCTCGTCTCCGGCTTCTCGTCGAAAAAGAAAGTGTTTGAGATATAGACATCTCACCCAATTCTGTTAGAGTGTGAGAAGAAAGGAGATCATTATGCATAAGTTGATAAACGAGGCTCGAGTGATTGCAACGTTTCTGACTGATACCACGCCAGAAGAAAAGTTGCCCAAGGTGGATGCGATTTTTGCCTTCGGCCACAATTTAGCACGGACGCCGGAACACGCGGTTCATCTATATTACCTCGGGCTAGCGCCCTCGGTGATCGTGACCGGTCATATCGGGATCAGGAAAACATCCTTACCGGACGGATTCAAGACACAAGGTGAATTTTTCGCTAATGTCTTAACCAGCCACGGTATCCCGCGATCGCAGATCATCATCGAGGAACAATCGAGAAACACTCTCGAAAATGTCGTCTTCGGAATGAAGGTGGCCCAAGAAACTGGGCTGTCGCCAAAAAGTCTGATCCTCTGCGCGATTCCAGCTCATCTCCGTCGCTGTCGTCTAACTTTTTCGAAACAATTTCCCCACATCACCACCTACGGCAGTGCTTTCATTTGGAAAGAATCTGAATTGGACGACTATCATATCGGACGACTGGTTGGCGAAGTTGATCGTCTAATCACTTATGCCAAGAAGGGTGATACCGCGCCAATTGCTATCCCTCGAGCCGTCACATTAGCCTGTACCACCATTCGCAATCACTTGACCGTAACCTAGCCACCCCATCAACTGGGTGGCTTTTTTTATATTTAATTTTCTGCTTCTCAGCCATTTGAAAAAAATAAAAACAGCCAGGCACATTTCGGTGCGTGGCTGTGGATTAAATTTTTCTTAAACTTCAAAGATCAATAAGTGGTGTTGAGACGCGCCCAATTCTCAATCGGTGTCTTCGGTCGGATGGCTTCAGAACCCTGCTGGCACAACGGGCACTCGTCGGGATTCCACATCGGCATCGGGCGATCAATGAGCGCCACGATTCTCTTGCCATTCACTTCTTTGAGACCAGAACGGTTGACCAAGACAACAACGAAGGGCAAGACCACTCCGCCGACGTCTTCAATGGCTTTGGTCGCCATGTCGACACTCCCGCCCGTCGTCAGCACATCTTCGACCAAGAGGACCCGCTCACCAGCACAAATATTGGTGCGCTTGAAAATCATTCGCGCACTTTCACCTTCACCTTCCTTCTCAACATAAGCCCGTAAACAAGGCCAACTCCGCCGATGCCCAATTTTCCGAGCTAAGTCGTGAGCCAGCGTGATCGCTCCCATGGCCGGACCAACCACGCGCTGGGGAAGACCGAAGTTAAAATAACCAGTGAAAAGAATATCCATTAAGTCGGTGCAAGCCTCGTCGAGTAAAACCGGATCTTCCATGACTAATTCACTGTTGAAGAAACCATTGCTGTGTTTCCCCGAAGTCAGCAACGCGTGCGGGCGCTTAGGATTGTTGTCATGCAACCATAGAGCGCCCTTCTTCTGATACAACTCAATCCAATCATCTTCGCTTCTAATTCCAAACACAATTAGTCTCCTTTATTTATTTTTTACCTCAAATCAAGTTCCAATCCCCCAGAACGATTCTGGCGATTCCGTGGTTAAGACTACATAAAATCAGTCGGCTGGCAATGTTGTAAAAAGGGGCGGGCTGTGTTAGTTTCCAATCAGTGTTTATTTGATCAGAACCTTAAAAAATAAGCGGGGTTAAGAAAGGAAACTGCTATGTCACAGCAAGTCAGTCTAGGAGAAATGTGCGAGCACCTTGGTAAACTTTTCGGGCCACGGAACGCGATCTATCTCTCCGGAGTTGCAAATCGCATTGCCTTCTTGTTTATGGGAGCCAGAAATCTCGAGGATGTATTCGAGGACAATATGGGATCTATGAAGTATGCCGAGGCTCTCGCTAGCCTTTTCGCCAGAATCTGCGCCATCGTGGAAAACTTCCGGATTATCTCATTGCCAGAAGCCATGTCCCAAAAATATCCGCTTAGCGGTTGCGGTTATTGCGGGCGACATCCTTGTAATTGTTTAGACAACAAAGAACAACGAGATCACCAATTAAGTCCGGTGACGGGGATCCAACTCGATTGGGAAATTAAACATTGGCAAGATCACATTCAAAATGTGTACGGACGCATTAACCATGATCGTGGTGTTGATGTGGCTTTGCACCGATTATTCTCGGAAATTGTTGAACTGGAAATCCTTTGGATGATAGACACGCACAGTGAAAGCGGTTATGTTCCATCGGATCTTCGTCAACAATATGCTCTTGAATTGTCCGATGCCTTTGCTTGGGTTACCGTCATCGCCAGTTTGCTTAATATCAATCTTGAAGAAGCAGTCATTTCACTTTACGGTTTACCGGGAACTCCTTGCCATGTCTGCGACAAATTTCCATGTGACTGCGGCCCTTTCAACATGAGCCACCGCCGGCGAATTATAACAGAATAGCGTTTCCCCCTGCCCCCACACGACGGGGGCATTTTTGTATCCATGTTATAATCATCACAATTTATGATCAGCAAAATTGAGAGTTAATGCCCGTTTCGGGTGCCTGGTTTGACCATTCCGTGTTAGGGTGTAAGGGTCGTTTGATTAAAAACTAATTCGTCTTGTAAAAATGCCCAAA